>JAZOOX010000025.1:0-47650 GCA_045655245.1 Clostridia bacterium
AAAAGTAATCATAGATTACGAGCAGTGAACCATTAGGTATATTAAATGAATGGTTAACCTGTTTGGGAGACCAGTGATGAACCTTTTGGCACAAGTCGTCGGTTTGCTGGCCGTCGCGGCCTTTCTTTTAAGTTATCAGCAGAAAAAACGGCGGAATATCATCGCCTGGAACGCTGCATCGCGGGTTTTGTACATCACCAGGATATCTTGCAGGCACCTTTGAAGGGCTGTTTTAGACGTTTTGGGAACGGTTTCTTCGGTAGCTGCACAAAACAAAGAGAAGCCGTATATCAAAAACCGCTTAAAACTTACGGTTTGGGGGCTGAACTCGTTAATTGTGGCGAAAAGGCTATGGGACCGAGGCGGCAGACTCGAAGAGATGTTTCTATCAGAACGATCAAAAAATTCTGTGATGGGCTGGGAATTACATTGGGCAAGTTTTTCTCGACAGAAGAATTTAAAAACCCGGAAAGCCTTTATAATTCTGTTTCGGAATAATAAAACGATTCCTTTGGAATATAATTTAGTAAATATTCTGAAAAGGAATTATAACGATGAGGACGAGAAAACAGCATTACGGAGACAAGAATGTTGTCGGGCGTAACATAGAACGGATACGAAAAGAAAAGGGGATCAAGCAAAAAGATTTTGTTGCCCAGATTCAGGTGTTCGGCTGTGATATGAATCCGACCAGTTATTCCAAATTAGAAGGACAGGTGCGCGTTGCTACTGATAAAGAGATCTTCGTAATTGCTAAAGTGCTTGGCGTATCAATGGAAGACTTGTTTGCGAAAAAAGAGCAACTTGAGGAAAAATAACAATGGATACCTACACTGCGGTTAAAAACCGAATCCTTTATTTATGTGAGCAAAAAGGGATGACAATCAATAAATTGGCGGTAGAGTCTGGCGTGGCTCCGTCTACGGTAAAGAACATTCTTTATGGTAAGAGTGTAAATCCGGGAATTGTCACCATTAAAATGCTTTGTGATGGTATGGGTATTACGCTATCCGAGTTTTTTGACACAAATGAATTTAAACAACTTGAACAAGAGTTAAAATAATAATAAAATCCTGCAAGGTTGCAGGATTTTTCTATACTTACAAAAGAGGAGGGGCGCAGATGAAACGACCGTTGGTTTTTGCGGTTGCGACCGTCACAGCAGGCGCAATTTGCGGATTTTATTTACAAAGCGTTTTGGCGGCACTGCTTATTGCGACGGCGGTTTTTGGCATCGGTTGTTTTGCCCTGAAAAAGCGGTGGTTTGTCTTTTTACTGGCGGTTAGTTTCTTTACGGCAGGGCTTTTGACGGTATCTGCTTATTTGTATATTCGTCCACAAATTCTTGGAAGCGGGCCGATTTATATCGAAGGCAAAATCGTCAGCGTTCCAAGAGCCGGAAACGACTATGACTATGCGATTTTAAAGTCGGAAAAGTTTGGTTTTAAAAACCTAACGGGGCAGATAGAGGACCTGTCCGCTCCTTTGTATTTTGATTTACGCTTGAAAAGCGGCGTTACCGACTATTCTATTGGTGACCGCATTTCGGTACGGGGAACATTTCGCGCCGAAGATTCCCGCACCCGTGTCTGCGGACGGGTGACGGCAGAAAGAACCGAACTGCTTGACGGTAACGAGAATTGGTTTACACGATTTGCACGAGATTGCTCGGAAAAGACGAGCCGTTTTATTCTGGACCGATTCCCGGGTCAGGAGGGCGCCGTCCTAAACGCCATTATTACAGGAGACCGTTCGGGGTTGTCGGAGGAGACGAGGACGGCATTCAACCGCGCGGGAATCAGCCATTTGATCGCCGTTTCGGGAATGCATATTTCTTTGTTTCTGTTCTTGTTTACCTGTCTGACCTTTTTCTTCCCGCGGCGGTGGCGATTGGTGCTTTCCCTGCCGATGTTGGGGTTTTTGGTTGTTTTCACCGGGGCGTCTCCGTCCGTTTTAAGAGCGGCGGCAATGTCTGCCACTTTTTTGGTGGCCAATGCCCTGGGCAGGGATTCGGATGGGTTGACCAATTTATTTTTCGCAGGAGGGGTTTTGCTTCTGATTGATTTTGATGTGGTCTATGACGTCTCCTTTCAGCTTTCCTTTTCGTCGGTTTTAGGATTGATCCTGGGCATGCCCTTGCTGACCCATCCGTTTTTCGAGCGACGGTATGGAAAAATAATCGGTGCATCGGCGATGGCTCAGTTGGGGTCGCTGCCCTTTGCGGTGGGCGCCTTTGGGACACTGCATCCGTACGCACTGTTGGCAAATATCATAACGGTGCCGTTATTTCCGGTTTTGGTTTTGGTATGTCTTATGGTGGCACCATTTGCTTTTCTGACTCCGATAGCGCATTGGATGCTGAAGGCGTTTATTTGGATCGCAACACTGGTGGGGAAGCTCCCGGGTGCCGAGGTGGAAATTGGTGCTGTCAGCGGTGAAGTAGCCGTTTTCCTGGGGTGCGGGTTGGCGGTTGCCTACCTGTTGTTACATCGAAAAAAAGAATAAAGCGTGTGTACCGAGTACACACGCTTTTATTATTTGGTATAGCATTTTTCGATTTCTGCAACGAAGACCTTATGGAAGTCGTTTTGGGGATAGTGCTGTGCCACAAGGGCGGGGTCCAGGAAACTTTCGGGGGTCATATCCTGCAGATAAAGTTTTCTGCAAACCAGCACCAACCGCGCTTGTTCGAAGGTGGAAGTGCCTTCTTCGGTTGAGCAGGGGGTCAATCCCGTTTCTTTTGCTTTGTCTACATCCCGTCCCGAGTGCCTGCCGCAGAAGGTCAACGCCTCGCGGTATTCATCGGCGAAGAAGCTCAGCGTAAAACGGTCATTTTCCTCTAAAAATTTAAGGGTGTGCCGTTGGGGACGGACGAAGCAGAAACAGACGTTTTTATTCCACAAGACCCCTACGCCGCCCCAACTGGCGGTCATGGTGTTGTGGTGTTCAGGTGTTCCTGCGGTAATGAGCATCCAATCCTTTCCGATTATGCGAAAGGGGTTTTCGTTCAGCGCTTCAAGGGTGCAGGGTTGAAAAAGAGTCATATTAAAGTCCTTTCGGGTTTTTTGCCATAAAGCGATAGGCGTCTTCACACATTTCGGCAACACCGCGAGTTGCTTCCCACCCCAGCTCTTTCTTTGCCTTGGCGGGGTCGGCAAAACATTCGGGGATGTCGCCGGGACGTCTGGGGGCGAAGCGATAGGGAACCTTTTTGCCCGATGCCTTTTCAAATGCTTCGACCAGTTCCAGTACGCTGTAGCCGTTACCCGTACCCAGATTGTAAGCATCAATGCCGGTGGTAGAAGCAACTTTCTCCAAAGCTTTGAGGTGGCCTAAGCTTAGGTCAACAACGTGGATATAATCCCGGACACCGGTGCCGTCGCGGGTGGGATAGTCGTTGCCAAAAACATTGAGTTCTTTCAGTTTGCCGATAGAAACCTGGGCGATGTAGGGCATCAGGTTGTTCGGGATGCCGTTGGGATCTTCACCGATCAAACCGCTCTTGTGTGCGCCGATGGGGTTAAAGTAACGCAACAGTGCAACGCTCCATTCGGGATCGGAAACCACCAGGTCGCGGAGGATATTCTCAATCATCAGCTTGGTACTGCCGTAGGGGTTTGTGGTAGACAGGGGGAAATCCTCCCGAATCGGGACCGATGCGGGGTTCCCGTAAACGGTTGCCGAGGAGGAGAAGACCATTTTCTTAACATTGTGGCGGGCCATGACTTCGCAAAGAAGCAAAGTGCCCGTGATGTTGTTGTGGTAGTAACGCAGCGGGATTGCCACCGATTCGCCGACAGCTTTTAAGCCTGCAAAGTGGACAACCGCATCAATTTCGTTTTCCGAAAAGATCTTTTCCAAACCTTGTTCGTCCAGCAGATCAACTTCATAAAAGAGGGGCTTTTTCCCTGTGATTTTTTCGATGCGGCGGAGAGATTCGAGCTTGGAGTTACAGAAGTTATCCATAATAACGACTTCGTATCCAGCGTCTAATAATTCTACGCAGGTATGGCTTCCGATATAACCTGCACCACCGGTGACTAATACTTTCATGATCAACACTCCGTTTCATTTAAACTACTTTTATTATAGGTGGATTTTGTGCCAAAGTCAACCTCAAGTGGTGGAATTTTCAAAGATTTCATATAACGGCGCTGATTTTTTTGAAAAAAAGCTTTCCTTTTGAAAAAGTTTATGTTACAATAAACAAGAGTATGTAATTTTTAAAGTGAGGATGTCGTAAATGAGAGCAGAAACTGATCTGGGTCGTGTGATCCAACTGGTATTGAAGGGCTGGAAACTGGTGCTTTCTTTGACCCTTATTTTCGCACTGTGCGCATTTTTGTATACTGAATTTTTCGTGGTTCCCACCTACACTTCCAGCGGTAAACTGGCAGTTTATAACCGTAGCAGTGAGGTGCAGGAGAGCAGTGGCGGCTATACGGCAACCGACTATACAGCTTCGGTAAAATTGGCTAATACCTGTATTGATATTATGAAGCAACCTCAATTTTTGGACCGTGTCCGCGCACACCTTTCCGCCTCAGACGCCGCAGCGTTGACTCTGAACAAGATTTCTATATCTGCTGTTGCCGAGACCGAAATTTTAAGTATTCGTGTCACCGACACCAACCCCTACCGTGCACAACGTATGGCAGATGCTATTCTGAAAGTAGCTCCTACCGAAATTAAAGAACACATTTTTGTCGGGAATATTACCTCGATTTATTCTGCCACTGCTGCAGTGCGTAGATCCAACAATATGCCCGTACGGGTATTGGGCGGCAGCCTTGTTGGCGCCGTTGTTGCAATTCTGCTGATTCTGCTGGCTGACTTGTTTAATACCACCATCAACTCCGGTGAAGAGATTTCCCAACAGTATAACCTGCCCGTTTTGGGAAACATCCCCGATGTTGCCAGCAAGAAACGCAGTAAGAAGGAGGCGCAATAATGAATTTTTTTGATTTACTGGGCGGAAAGAATCATTTTGCTAAAAAGTTTGTTCCCCGCGCCGCAATTTTAAAATCCGACTCGGGATTTGCGCTGCAGGAGGCTTATAAGACCACCCGTACGAATGTTATGTTCGCTTTTGCAGGGCAGGACGAAGGTGTTGCCAAAGTCATCGCTGTTACCAGCGCAGAGCCGGGTGCAGGTAAGTCCACCAACACCGTCAACCTGGCCATCACTTTTGCCAAGACGGGTTGCCGTGTTTTAATGATCGATGCAGATTTGCGTTGCGCCGCTGTGCATCAGTATTTGGAAGTTAAAAACAAGCGCGGTCTGTCTAACGTTTTGGGCGGGTTCAGCACCTTCGCAGAAGTCGTCTCTCACAGTGAAGAATATAATTTAGACTACCTTACTGCAGGTTCGGTTCCTCCCAACCCTTCGGAGTTGCTGGCTTCTCCTAAAATGCAACAGCTGTTGGACGAATTGAAAACACAGTATGACTATATCTTTATTGATACGCCCCCCATCGGCGTTGTAACCGACGCTGTTATTTTGGCAAAGATTGCCACAGGCACGATTTTGGTGGCGCGCAAAGGCTATACCACCTACGAAGCACTGCGCCGCTCTCTGCGCTCGATCGAAATGGTTGGCATCCGTCCCATTGGCGTGATTTTAAATGCATCCAACGAGTCGGTCCACTATGGCGGATTGGGCGGGTATAACTATTACCATTCCAAGGCTCATTCTTATGAAAATCCCCATTTTGGTGATGCCTTGAGTGACGAATTGCAAAAGAATGATTGACTTACATACACACATTCTTCCCGAGATGGATGACGGGGCCCAGTCGCTGGAAGAATCTTTGAAACTGTTATATGCATTGGGGGAGCAGGGCGTTGATAAAGTCGTCCTATCCCCGCATTTTTATGCACATATGGAATCGGCCCAAATTTTTTTGGAGCGCCGGAGCAGACAGGCAGAACGACTGAAAAAGGCGGTAGAATCGCTGAATATCCCGCTTCCTGCAGGGTATTTGGGGGCCGAGGTCCAGCTGACTAAAAACCTGTTGAAGTACGAGCCGTATTTGAAGGATATGACGATCGGCGGAACCGAATACATTTTGGTCGAACCGCCGTATATGTACTGGGACAACTGGGTTTATGACCTGATTCACGAACTGATTAACCTGGACTATACCCCGATTATTGCTCATGTAGAGCGATTTTTGCGGTTTAATCCAAAAGAACGGATTCAGCAGTTGTTGACAATGGATGTATTGGCTCAAAGCAATGCATCGTCTTATCTGTTGTTTAAAAAACGGCGATTTTTATACCCGTTGATTTATCAAGGAAAAATCCACTCTTTTGCTTCCGATGCTCATAACTTAAAGTCCCGCTTCCCCGAGATGGCGGATGCGGCAAAGCGTATTCGCAAAAAGTTTGGCCAAGAGCAAATCGATTGGTTCACCGGGCAAGCGGAGAAGGTGTTAAAAGACGCTACCCCCTTGTTCGAGTCTAAATGCGACGAAAGAGGAACTGTATGAAAAGACTGCTTGGAACAATACTGATTCTCGGAATATTGTTATCTTTTATCCCCACACTCTCCGCGTCTGCAGCAGTCCCCGAAACGGGGGCGAAAGCCGTTCTGCTTGCCGATTTGGAGACAGGGAATATTCTTTATGCCAAAAATCCCGATGAAAAAGTGTTTCCCGCCAGTACTACCAAATTAATGACCGCCCTTTTGGCCATTGAATCCTGCTCTCTTAATGAGCAGGTCACAGGAACGGAGAATGCCGCTCAAGGGCTGGACAGTCTTTCGACTCGTATCTATATTGCCGATGGCGAAGTGTTCACTATGGCACAGCTGCTGGATGCATTGTTGATTGTGTCGGCTAACGATGCCGCCAATACCATTGCTGAACATATTTCCGGTACGATCGACGCATTTGTTGACCGAATGAATGAACGTGCTGCTGAGTTGGGTGCTACCAACACCCATTTTATGAATCCGTCGGGCATGCATCACGATGATCACTATACCACTGTACGGGATTTGGCACTGATTGCCCGTGAGGTGCAAAAACACCCTGAGCTGATGCAGATCGCCGCCAAAAGTTATTATGAAATCCCGCCCACCAATCTGTTTCCTGAAACCCGACTGGGAAGGGCGTCTAACCACCTGGTAAACCCTGCCAGCGGTGCTTTGTACTACCCTTATGCCACCGGTTTGAAAACAGGCTTTACCGAAAAAGCGCAGTTTTGCTTGGTTGCTACCGCTGAAAAAGACGGAATGAAGATGATTGCTGTTTTGACGGGTTGCGAAGCTCGCGAGGGTGGTTCTTTGGGGGCAAAATCCTTGTTCGAGTACGGGTTTGAGAACTTTGAACAGCGGGTGTTGTTCCGCG
Organism: Clostridia bacterium; assembly: GCA_045655245.1. Taxonomy (GTDB): domain Bacteria; phylum Bacillota; class Clostridia; order RGIG8785; family RGIG8785; genus RGIG8785. The sequence goes on from JAZOOX010000025.1 coordinate 7,352, forward strand.
CAGGGGACGAGGTAACCACCTTGCCCATTCGCCGCGCAGGGGAAATTAAAGAAATCCCCTTGGTGGCATCTGAGGAAATTTCGTTGTTAACCCTTCGGGGAGAGGCAGACCCCGAAACCGAGATTGTCACCGAAAAGCGTGCTGTAGCGCCGCTGGAAGCGGGGACGAAATTAGGGACGTTGACCCTAAAAAGTGCTACGGAAGCCTCCCGCACCTTTGACTTGGTTACCAAAGAATCCTATGCACTCGGAACCTGGTCACAGCTTTTTCGCTTTATCGGTAGGATGCTGACTTCTTGGGTCTTTTATCTGATCCTTGTTTTGGTTCTTGCCTTCCTAAAATTCCGCAGTGATAACATCAAACGCCGCCGTCGCCGCGCTTTGCGTCGCAAACGCCAGTTAGAGGCACGGGAACGGATGAAACAACTGTAAGCCAAACGCCCTCGTAAGAGGGCGTTTTTTAGTAACAAAAAAGCACCGAAAAATCGGTGCTTTTGGTGACCCGTAAGGGAATCGAACCCTTGTCGCCGCCGTGAGAGGGCGGAGTCTTAACCGCTTGACCAACGGGCCTGAGATGGTAGCGGTAATCGGATTTGAACCAATGACACTGCGGGTATGAACCGCATGCTCTAGCCAACTGAGCTATACCGCCATATCAATAATGCAAATCATATTTTAGTATAAAAAAACGCTCTTGTCAAGACTTTTTTAAAAAAAAGTAAAAACCCGTCTTTTTGGTCGTGTTCTTTAACTTGACATTGTATCCGTTTTGGTATAGAATAATAATGATTTATTGTCTCTTGAACAAGATCAAGACATAGTTAAAGGGGTATTAATATGAGAGAATGCTTTAGAAAGTATACGGCTCTTTGTATGGTTGCGTCCTTGATTTTGGGGTTATGCGCACCCGTTTTTGCCGCTGAGACAACGACGATTACTTATGATATGGCCCAGGGTATGAAATACCTGACTTGCAGTGATGCAAGTGGTATCACTGCCGCTTTTGCCAATAACGGAAGCAGCGTGTGGTCCTTTGGCTATACCAAAAACGGCGTGTTATCCTACTACCCCCAGCTTCAGCGTCGTCTTTGGAATGTGGCCGTCGGCAAAACAGACGGTTGGGGCGGCGGTACACAGACCGTCAACGACCGTGTTGTATTGGATCCCTTTGTATCGGGTGCTATTGGCTACGGCTTTGGCGCCAACTATGATTGGAATACCCTGCCTGTCATCAAAAACGGACACCTTCAGCCCACTGCAGTCTGGAAAGCAGAATATGCAGGCAGCCTTACTGCAACTTTAAAGTTGGGTCAACCCACCACCACCGAAGCGGGCGCTGACGGCGTCCTTTTCCGCGTAGATAAAGTTACTGCTTCGGGGACCACCACCCTTTATCCCGAAAATGGCACTTATACCTCGGGCGACGGCACTAGAGGCTGGGGCAAGGTTCCTCAGGGCAATACACCTGCAACTTACACCTTTACTGCCAACGTTGGGGCGGGGGAAAAGCTGGTTTTGCGGTTTGATAGCAATGTTAACGACACCGAGGACCGTATGACCCTTTATTCGTATACCCTGACGCAGACGGTTGCGGTTTCCGATTTAAGCGAGGATTTAGTGATTGATAATTTGGATGACCCCGTTGAGCCTGACGATGCTGATGACATGTGTTTTGATTTAAACAATGCGTTTGCTGTCCGTAACCGCTTTAACGGCTACACGGGCGCCGAAGCGTACCGGAACTATCGCGGCAATCGCGAGAGCAAAGACGGTGTTCCCACAGGCCTTTATACGGGTTTGTTCCCGTCGGTTGCCAATCAGTTGGGCAGTCGCTTCGAAATTGGTTATTACGACAACGGCTCCGAAGCAAATAACTTTGTTCCCTTTACCCGTCTGGCACAGACCACCATTTCTACCGTCTCGCCGCAGGACCCCAGAGGCGGTACGGCTTCCCTGTCCTACGGCATGCAGATTTCCGAAGTAGCAGGTCAAGGTTATCCCATTGACCCGATGCAACCTGCCGCAATCGGTACGATGTTCGGTCGTGACGAGGGCTTTATAGGAAATTCCTTTGCAGGGGAAAACGTCCGTGCGACCGTGCGCTTTAACGTTCCCCGCGCAGGGGTCTTGACCTTTAATTTTGGTATGCATGGCCCCGCTGATATCACTTCGGACGGCGTTCTCTATAAACTGGTTCGCAAGTCCGGGGACAACTCCCAAGTTTTGACCACAGGCGTTCAGACCTCTTCCGCAGACGCTACCACCAATTGGTCCTTGTTGGCTCCCGACGCAAATAGTCGGTTGATTCGCCAAGTTGTGGCTGACGTCTCAGTCGGTGAAGGGGACGTTATCGAACTGACCTTTGACAAAAACGGAACCTCGACAGGTGACCTTTTCGACCTGGTTTACTACACGGTACAATATTTGGATTACGATGCCCCTGACACGTCAGTCTACGATATGGGAGACGGTTTAGCGGTCACCGATACCTTTAACGGTGATACGACCGCTGCCGCTACCGACTACAAATCCTTGACCCCTGTTTATGAAAACAGCGAGTCCGGCATCAGTCCCTGGCGCTATGGCTACTACGACAAAACGGGCAATTTCCGTTTGGCTACCGTCCTGACCCGCCCGTGGTTTACCAATACCCGCGCACCCGGGGACAATAACACCAATTATACCACCGCTCTTTCTTATGGCTATGGAAGCCGCCTTCAAAACAGCGGAACAGTTTACGGTTGGGACATTGAACCCACAAATTACGGATATGTTGGTTATGAATTCGGCGCCGTCCGCAACCATGGCTCCAATGCCTTCCCGGGTTATACCAACTACGGTCGAGCCGCAGTGCGGTTTATTGCACCGAAATCCGGCTCTGTCCTGCCTTGTCTTGAGTTTTCGCACCCGACCGAGCATACCTCCGTCAAAGACGGCGTGCTCTTCAAACTGTATAAAAAGTCGGTTGCTGACGGTACGGTTACCTTGGTCTACCCCAAGGCAGGCGAAAAAACCTATACTGCTTCCGATGATACTACAGGCTGGGCGTTAATCCCCGGCGGCGGAGCGGAAGCCGTCTGGAAAAACGCTGTTGTAGGTGTTGAAAAGGGCGACGAACTGATTCTGCACTTTGACCAAAACGAGTCTATCACCGGTGATGAATTTATTATCCGTACCTATACCATTACCTATCTAAAGCAGACCAAGACAGAGTACGATATGGCAGAAGCTTTTGCCGTTCGTAACCAATTCCAGGGTGGATTAGACGGGTTGTATTACGATTATGCCGAAGGACTGACCCCTGTAACTCCTAACGGTGAGGGACAATGGACCTTGGGATATTATAATTGGAACAAAGGGTCCTTTACCCCCTTTACTTACTTAAATCGCGGAAACTTTACCACCACCCGCGCACCCGAAGACACCGGCCACTATGTAGCAACCACTGCGACGACTCTTTTGATTTGGTCTACCCAGTCAACGGTCAACACCTATGATCCGACCAGATTTGTACCTGAAGAGGCGCGGAATAACGGCGCTACGGGTAATATGGAGGCGTCGTGCTTGATTCCTGCCATTGGCTATAGTTTCGGTGCAGAATCAACCCGCGACAAGAACTCCTTTGCAGGTGATAATAACGGGGCTCAATCGGCTATTCGGTTTAGGGTGGACCACCCCGGTTTCGTAAAGCCCACGATCAAGCTGTCCAATCCCAATCCCAATGCCAACGGCGGTATTCTGTATCGTGTTTATAAGGTAGATGCCGCAACCGGTGCAGAAACAGCAATTTATCCCGCTGAGGGTGAAACGTCTTATACCTCTGCCGATGCAGGTACCGACGGTTGGTGCCTGTTACCCGCCGCCACCAGCGAGTTTGTCACCCGCGGGGATGGTGTTGTCGACGTAGAAGCCGGAGATGAGATTGTCTTCCGCTTTGACAAGTATACTGCAGGTCCCCCCTCCAACAAAGCCTTTATTATTGATACCGTAAAAATCAACTATGTGGAATTTTACGAAGGCAACCCCATCACGTCCTATGACGAAGCGGTTGACAAGTACTATGACGAAGACGACCGCTTGTTGGATTTGCAGGTGGAAAAGACCTCCGAAGATCTTCGCGGTACGATTGCTTACAAGGTAACAGACGATACTTACGGTGTACTGCAAACAACCTCGAATCCCGGCGTTTATATTCTGACAGGCGAAGTGAACACCTTCTCGGATGATGAAGCTTACCCCGCAACGGTTACAGCATCTTATTATGCAGCAGGTGACACCGAAACGGCGGTTTATTCCACTTCTACGAAGATTTACATTCGTCCCGCTTCCTCGCAATACGAAGCGCTGACTGCAACGCCCTTTAAGGCCACCCAACTGGGAATGGAAAACGATGGGTTCTTGTTGCCCTATTATACCGATGCCACCGATCGCACTCTTTACGGAGCGGTGGATTTGGGTCTCCACGAAGCATGGCAGAACGCCGAAATCACCTTCGACAGAGCAGGATATTTCGAGCATCTGGGTAACGGCCGCATCCGTGCCTTGCAGGAATATAACTATACTACGGCAGGCGCAGCCTGGAACTGGGACTCGGATAAGAATGCAAAAGCTCCTGCTTATGTTTCACCAAATGGCACCTCCATCCCCGCAAAGCGTGATGCCAACACCGTCGGCACCCCGATTGTGATGCGCGTGACTGCTGTTGACGGTGGTTTCCGAGAATATTACCTCTGGTCTTTTAAGACTGCTATTCAAAGCGGAGAAGAACCCGACTCCTACACCTTCGCCACCAGCATGGAAATGTCCAATGCCATTACCAAGTATGAGGCCTATATCGGAGACGGCACCTTCCGTCCGATGTACCCCGACTCGGCACGAAAGGGTCATATCTCTCCTGTTGCCGACGATATGTATGCGCAAAAGGGTGCTGCTCGGTATCGATTCCCCTGGGTACCCACTCTGGACAATACGGGTGTTTTACATTTCGTTACCGTAAACGCGGCAGATTGGACCAACTATGTTTCCAACACCCCTTATATCGACCACGACGGTGTTTCTTGGACCTTTGTTGCGCCTAAGGATGGTGTAGTGAGTTTGACCGACTATATGCCTACTACCATTGCCTCGTCCAACGATGGCACTTTCTTGAAGGAAGGATTTAAAGGTTCGGTGCGGAAGTATACGCAAGATGGCGACTATACCTCGTTGTATGAAATGGACTATCCTGCAAGTTCTTATAACAGTACCACTAGAAGTCTGACCGGTACTGTCACTTACAGCACGGCGGCAGAAGACGGGACGTTGACCGTCGGCGTTAAAACAGGTGATATGATCCGTGTGATTCTCTACACTGATTACGAGAAATACTTCCCAAGCAATGAGACTACCATCTCGAAGGACTCGTTGCCTCACCCGGTATTCACCTATGCTGCTCCGGTGGTGGATCATTTTGAAGCAACCAGCACCAATGCAACCTTCACCAAGATCATCACCGAAACCGAGGGATTAAGCAGCAATAAGAACTACGTGGGTGCTGCCTTTGACAGTACGGGTATGGTTATCGGCGTAACCCGCGATGTGACCTTTGCCCCCGCCACCGAATTTGTTCCCGCTACCGCAACGGGTAGCATTGCCACCGACGGGACGACAGCTTACGTCAAACTTTTCTTCTGGGAAGACCTTAATAACATTCGTCCGATTAACGGCGGCGCCACCATCCGTTAAAAAAAGGGTGCCTTTTGGCACCCTTTTTAATCTTTACTTGTGAGGTAATGAACCATGCGTATGCGCAGAAAGAAAAACTTAGACACCCGAATGGAACGCTGTTCTGATATTTGGTTACGCCCTACCGAAGGGGAAATGACCACCGACCCTTTTGTAACCGAGGCTGAGACCTTGCATCTGGAAATCGGTTGCGGGAAAGGCGGGTTTATTCAAACCCTTGCGGCGCAAAACCCCGAAATCCGCTATTTGGCGGTGGAACGGTTCTTTAATGTACTGGTAATGGCAATGGAAAAAGCCAAAGCCGCCGAACTGACCAACCTTCGGTTTATGTCCAATGATGCTAATATTCTTGCGGATGTACTTCCCCCGAGATGCATCTCCCGCATTTACTTAAATTTCAGTGATCCCTGGCCGGGAAAACGTCAGGCAAAACGTCGCCTGACCGCCCCTGCAATGCTGGAACTATACAAAAAACTACTGGCACCAAACGGCGAGATCTTTATGAAAACGGACAGCGAGGAGCTGTTCTTATACTCTGCCGAAACCTTAGATGCCGCAGGGTTTTGTGTAAAGAACGTGACTTTTGACCTTCACGAAAGCGCCTTTAATGAAGGGAACATCATGACCGAGTATGAAAAGAACTTCACCAACCTGGGAAAGCGGATTATGCACCTGGAAGCTGTGACCCCTACTCGTTGAGTAATGAACGAAAGAATTCGTCCGTGCCGATATCGGCAGGGCGATTTTTTCGTTTTAGAAGAAAAAGTCCGTCGGTGTCGGCGACCCGCAGTTCATTGATTCCCTCTTCGCAGGAGAAACTGGCGGCAAATCCGGCCTTTTTTACTACTTCAAGTGACTCGGGACTAATGGCGCCGAAGGGATAAACGAAGGTGCGGGGACGGGTGCCGATAGCACGTTCGATGGCTTCCTGGTTTTGCAACAAGTCCCGCAACAGCAATCCCTGATATGCTTCTATCGACTCGCCTGCAAGACGCTTACATCCCTTGCGAGGGCCGTCATTGCGGTGGAGATCATAGGTGTGGTTTTGAATCTCGAAAACGCCGCTTTCCGCTAATTCCCGCACCCGCAACCAGGTTAGGTTGGCGTAGTTGGGGTTTTCGTCTCCCGATGCAGTATAACGGTCGGAAACCGATCCGATGACCGACAGCACCGCCCGCATTCCGTAGGTTTCCAGCAGGGGATAGGCGTAGGTGTGGTTGTTGGTATACCCGTCATCAAAGGTCAGAACAATGGGCTTTTCGGGGAGTGGGATGCCGTTATGGACAAAGGCAATCAAATCTTCTGCCGTGACCGTTTCATACCCGTTGTCACGAATCCATTTTAGGTCTTTTTCCAGGGTTTCGGGAGAAATGACATATTTCCCTGCACGGGCAGGGTCTTTTAATACCAAATGATACATCACAATCGGCACCCGTACCGATCCTTGGGGTGGTGCGGAGACGGGGCGGGTTGGTTGAATCAGGGGCAAAACCAGCAACAACAGTGAAAGGAGACAAAGCCCCGCAAAAATTTTATTCCGGTAGTGCGGGGTCGAGGACGGTTGTGTCACGGACATACTCCTTTTCTTCTTTTTGATAGCGGACGGCGCTTTTATGTTTATTCAGTAACCGCATCAGAGGATAAACATCGATCCAAATTTGGTTGACTCCGTCTTTTTGACTCTCGTCAAAAATCAACTGCAGTCCGAAATGTAAATGAGGGGTCGTGATGTTATTGACGTTTTCGGTGGTGGAATACCCTGTCATTCCCAAGTACCCAATGACATCCCCCGCCTGCACCAAGTCTCCTTCTGCTAAATCGGCGGCATAAGGGTGGTCGCGGCGGAGATGGGCATAATAGTAGTACCGCTTTTGATCCAGACTGCGAATGCCGATGCGCCAGCCGCCGTAGGGATTCCATCCCAGCGCTTCGACAACGCCCGATTCCACGGCGATAATAGGTGTGCCGATGCTTCCCAATAAGTCGTTGCCCAAGTGCTTTCGCTTATAGCCAAAGGATCGCCCCGCACCGAAGTCGTCATAGTGGGCATAGGAAAACCCTTTGGCAATGGGTGAATAGGCTTTAAATCCATAGTGTTTGCGGAATGTTCCGTCCTCGGCAAGGAGATAGTACTCGCCTATCATTTGGGACAGGATGGCGTCGTAGGCTTCCTTAAAGTATGAAAAATAGGGGTAGTTTGCGCCTAACTGCGCGGCGGTCGAGCCGTTTTTCAGAGCATCACAAAAGGCGGTCAGGTCCTTTTTTTGAAAGCGCGAAAAATCTCCCCCGTATTTCCCTGCCAAAAGTGCCAACAGGTCAATCCAGGGAAGTGCGCCCTCACTTTCAATGTCGGCGGCGGAGGTTTGCTCCAGCACCGAGTAGGGAACGGAAAAATCCACCCACTTGATATAGTCTGCAACCGATTGTACCTTTGGCGCGGGGATTGCTAAGAAGGTCAGCAACAGCGCTGCTGCGGTAAAAAGGCAGATCGGGATTCGGAATCGTAATAAAGACAAAAAAATCACCCCTCCATACTATATGAAGGGGTGAAGCGCTTTAGTTTTGTTTTTCTTCGATTGCGTGAATCAGGTCAACGCGGCGTTGGTGACGTTCGCCCTCGTACTCGGCGTCTAACCAGGCATCCACAATCATTTTCGCCAGGTCGGTACCGACCACCCGCGCACCGAACGCCAGGATGTTGGTATTGTTGTGCATTTTTGAAAGTTTGGCAGAATAGGGTTCCGAGCAAACAACGCACCGAACGCCCTTTACCTTGTTGGCGGCAATGGAGATGCCGACCCCTGTGCCGCAAATCAGAATGCCGCGGTCGGCGCGGCCGCTGACTACTTCGTTTGCGACCTTTTCCGCATAAACGGGATAGTCACAACTGTCTTTGGTGTAGGTACCAAAATCTTCGACCTCGATACCGCGGTTTTTTAAGTGGAGAATAATCTCCTGTTTTAAATCTACTGCGGCGTGGTCACAACCAATAGCTAACTTCGTCATCTGTTATACCTCCTAAATAAATTCTAACGGTTTGGTGCGGGAACGAACGTTGATGACCAAACCCATACCTAATAACGATGTAATTACCGAGGAGCCGCCGTAACTTAAGAAGGGCAGCGGAATCCCCGTGACCGGCAAAACGCCCAGGCACATTCCGATATTTTCAATCACGTGGAAAGCGAACATCATGGCAACGCCGATACAAAGCATCGAGCCGAACATATCCTTTGCCCGTTTTGCGGTGTCCAGGCTTCGGGTAATCAGGATGGTGTAAAGAACCATTACGCCAACACAACCGATCAATCCGCATTCTTCCCCCAGGACCGCAAAGATAAAGTCGGTCTGTTTTTCGGGAAGCGTGCCCATTTGGGTTTGTACCCCCTGGAAAAGGCCTTTTCCAAAAAACCTGCCCGAACCGATCAGCAGTTTGGATTGGGAAACGTGGTACCCCGCATCGGTGAGTCCGGTGTTGGGGGACAAAAAGCTCAGAATGCGGTTTTTTTGGTAGGTGTCCAGTACAAAGAACCAAAGCAGGGGAGTGGTCGCCAAAAACGCCAAGAACCCGCAAAGGAGATAGCGCCAGTCAATCCCTGCCAAAAAGAGCATCCCCAAAAAGATAAAAGTATAGACCATCGCCGTTCCCGCATCAGGCTGAAGCAAAATCAGCCCCGTGAAAACGCCGAAGGTCAAAAGCAGGAGACAGACCGCATAGAGTTTGTTGATGTCCTGCTTTAATACGTTAATGATGTGTGCCAGTACGATGATATACGGAATTTTTACCAGTTCGCCCGGTTGTATTCCAACAGGCCCCAGGCGGATCCAGCTCTTACTGCCGATTTCTTCGCCCGAGCCGACAAAAAGCACCAGAATCAGCAAAAAGAGGCCCAGCCCCAAAAAAAGTTTCCACAAGTCTGAAAATCGGTCATAGTCTACTTTTTGCAAGAGTGCCATTGCCACCAGGCCAATCAGTACCGAAACGCCTTGTACCAGCATAAACCGTGCCGTGCCGTCCATGTTCCGTGTGGCACTGTAAATCAAAACCAGCCCAAAAAAGGTCAGGATGAGGGTCGAAACCAAGGAGAGCATATCCACATTGGCTCCAAACAGTTTTTGAAAAAAACCTTTCATCCCATCACTCCTCTTTCAGTAATTTTTGATACGCGCGAAACGCGGTGGGTAAAGTAAAATCGTTGGATAGTTGGTCGGTGTCTGCCCAGACAAACATATCGTTGGGAGCGGATAAAACGGCGGAAAAGCCTTTCATCTCCCATACCCGATGAGTAAAGACGTGTTTGGCTTTTGGCAAAGGCTCCGTTTTTTCAGGGGACAACCCCCACTGCTCCAGTTGCAAAAGGGCGTCCTTTTTGGGCAGGTGCCCCGCTACATTGGGGAACTCCCAAAGTCCTGCCAAAAGTCCGTTTTCGGGGCGCTTTAAAAGAGCAACTTTATCGTTATATCGCAGAATAAACACCGTCTTTTTTTCGGTGACGGGAGCTTGTTTTTTACTCTTTATGGGAAGTTCTTCCCGGCGTCCTTCCCTTTTGGCTTGGCACAGGTCTGCCAGGGGGCAGACATCGCAACGGGGTGCCCCGTTGGGCAGACAGACGGTAGCGCCTAAATCCATCAGTGCCTGGTTAAAATCCCCCGGACGCTGATGGGGCATTATCTGCTGTAAGTGTTTTTGCATAAGCCGTTTGGTTTCGGGAGCGGCAATGTCCCGCTCGTCAGCAGTCAGACGGGAAATGACCCGCAGCACGTTGCCGTCCACGGCAGGGACAGGGACTTGGTAGGCGATGGAGGCAATCGCTCCCGCCGTATATTCCCCAATGCCGGGCAATTTAAGCAGTAATGCGGGGTCGCGGGGGAGAACGCCGTTAAACTCGTCTTGCACGATCCGCGCCGCTTTTTGCAGATTGCGGACCCGGCTGTAATACCCCAACCCTTCCCAAAGCTTTAAGACTGTTTCTTCGTCGGCGGAAGCCAGGGCAGCGATATCGGGCAGGGTGGACACGAACCGTTCAAAATAGGGGATGGCAGGGTCCACGCGGGTTTGTTGCAACATGATTTCGGATATCCAGACCCGATAAGGGGTAGGGTCGTCCCGCCAAGGAAGGCTTCGTTTGCAGTTGTTATACCAAGTAACCAATGGGTTTACAATGGTTTGCAGTTCCATGGCGAACTCCTCTCGGTTTTCAGATATCAACTTTATTATAAAACAGTGACGCGAAAAAGTCAAACAAAAAAGGCGTTTGGAACTCAAACGCCTTTAGAGATAATCCTATTAAAGTAAAGGGATTATTGTCTCTGCTTTGCGAAGCACTCGCTGCAGAATACCGGACGGTCATCCTTGGGTTGGAACGGAACGCGTGCAACGCCGCCACACTCTGCGCAGGTAGTCTCGAACATTTCGCGATTCTGCTTCAGATTGTTCTTGCGTGCGATGCGGCACTCTTTGCAACGAGTGGGCTCGTTCTGGAATCCCTTTTCCTGGTAGAATTCCTGCTCGCCTGCGGTGAACGTAAAGTCGCAACCACAGTCTACGCACTTCAATACTTTGTCTTCAAACATTGGTTTTCCCCTCACTTTGAATAAAATCTATGCCTCATCATTTGTATGGGCATATGGAGCGGGTAACGGGGATCGAACCCGCACAGCCGGCTTGGGAAGCCGGTACTCTACCATTGAGCTATACCCGCAAATTGTCATTCGTCTTCCTGCCTACGGACGGTGTCCAGTTTCCGTTTGACGCGCTGCAAGGCATTGTCAATGGATTTTACCTGTTTGTCCATTTCGGTAGCAATTTCTTGATACGATTTGCCGTTTAAATGTTGAATTAATACCTGCTTTTCCAACTCACTCAGTAAGGTGTTGATACCATCCGCCAGATCCTCTAAGAATTCGCGGTGTTCAGCCACTCTTGCAGGGTCCACCCCAAAACTTTCATCGGGAAAATCCAAAGCGGGAGTATCCTCTGCCGAATCGGGAGCAGAAAGAGAGATATAACGGTTTAACGGCTGATGCTTCTGACGGGCAGCCAGTTTGACTGCCGTCTGAATCTGTCGGGTGATGCACAGGTCCGCAAACGAACGAAAGGATGCAGGCCGCTCGGGGTCAAAATCCCGAATTGCCTTGTAAAGGCCAATCATTCCCTCCTGCACCACATCATCGTGTTCGCCGCCTGCCAAAAAGTAAGAAGCACTTTTAATCCAAACGGTGCCGCGATAACGGGCAAGAAGTTCTGTCAAAGCCGCCTCGTCACCTGCCTGCGCAGCAAGAGCGAGCAGTTCATCGCTTTGCGGTTCGGTTGTTTTTGCCATGCAAGGTTCCTCCCGACCGTAGTCAGTTAAACTATCTCCAGTATACAACAGTTTTTTCCTAAAGTCAAGCGGTTTTGGGATTTTGGGGAGGAAAGTATGGGGAGTCGGGGTGTTGCTGATGGAGGCGGCATCGGTTGGGTTGCGTCCTTTCGCTATCGGAATGCCTAAAACGGCGTTCCGGTTTCCAAAAACGAATTTTCCCACCGTCTTGACAAATAGATTATTACATATTAAAATAATAAGATAGAGAAAAAACTATACCTTTAGGAAGGACGATGACTTTTGGGACTCACATTAGCAGAAAAAATCATCAAAGCACATTTGGTAGAAGGGGAGATGGTTGCAGGTCAGGAGGTCGCCATTAAGATTGACCAGACCTTAACCCAGGACTCCACCGGTACCATGGCATATTTACAGTTTGAAGCAATGGGCATTGATCGTGTCCGTACCGAGCGTTCGGTGGCGTACATTGACCACAACACCATCCAGTCGGGTTTTGAAAACGCTGACGACCATATGTTTATCCAGACCGTGGCACAAAAGCACGGCGTTTATTTCTCCAAACCGGGCAACGGTATCTGTCACCAGGTCCAGCTGGAACGTTTCGGCGTCCCCGGAAAGACCCTGCTTGGCTCGGACAGCCACACCCCTACCGGCGGCGGTATCGGTATGCTGGCCATCGGTGCAGGCGGTTTGGATGTTGCCGTTGCAATGGGCGGCGGTGCATACTATATCACTATGCCGAAAATCGTTAAGGTTGAACTGGTGGGCAAACTTCGTCCCTGGGTCGCCGCAAAAGATATTATCTTGGAAGTCCTGCGTCTCCTGACGGTAAAAGGCGGCGTTGGCAAGATCATCGAGTACACCGGCGAAGGGGTTAAGAGCCTCACTGTTCCCGAACGTGCAACCATCACGAATATGGGTGCCGAACTGGGCGCTACTACTTCCATTTTCCCTTCGGACGAGGTAACCTTGTCCTTCCTTCGTGCTCAGGGTCGTGAAGAGGCGTACACCCCCCTTTGTGCCGACCCCGATGCGGTCTATGCCGAAACGGTCACTATCGACCTGTCCGCATTGACCCCCCTGGCTGCACAACCCCATAGCCCCGACCGTGTAGACACCGTTGCCAACATCGGCGAAATCAAGGTCGATCAGGTTGCTATCGGCAGTTGTACCAACTCCTCGTACATGGACTTGATGAAAGTCGCCCAAATTTTAAAAGGAAAAACCGTTTGCCCGCATGTTTCGCTGGTTATTGCCCCCGGCTCTAAGCAGGTGCTGACCATGTTAGCGCAAAACGGCGCTCTGGCTGATTTGGTTGCCGCAGGCGCGCGCATTTTGGAATCTGCGTGCGGTCCCTGTATCGGTATGGGCCAAGCCCCTCGTACCAACGCCGTTTCCCTCCGTACCTTTAACCGCAACTTCGAAGGCCGCAGCGGTACCGCCTCGGCTCAGGTCTACCTCGTCAGCCCTGAAACGGCAGCCGTTTCGGCTCTGACCGGTTATCTGACCGATCCCTCCACCTGCGGCGAAGCCCCCGTGGTCGCACAACCCGAACATTTCCTGATCAACGATAATCTGGTGTTGCCCCCCGCAGAAAAGAGTAGCGATGTGGAAGTCGTTCGCGGCCCCAACATCCAGCCCTTCCCCATCAACCACGCGCTGGACGCAACCGTTTCAGGCAAAGCATTAATCAAGGTCGTCGACAACATCACTACCGACCATATTATGCCCTCCAACGCCAAACTGTTGCCTTACCGTTCCAACATCCCCCACTTGTCCGACTATTGCCTGGTCCCCTGCGACCCCGAATTCCCCGCCCGCGCGAAGAAAGAAGGCGGCGGCATCATCATCGGCGGCTCCAACTACGGCCAGGGCTCGTCTCGTGAACACGCCGCATTGGTTCCCTTGTACCTGGGCATCCGCGCGGTCATTGCCAAGTCCTTTGCCCGTATCCACGCCGCAAACCTGATGAATTCGGGCATCCTGCCCCTGACCTTCACCAACGAAGCGGACTACGACACCGTTTCCCAGGGCGACGAACTGGTTCTCCCCGATATCCGCAACTGTGTAGAGAACGACCTCCCCATCGTTGTTGAAAACAAAACCACGGGCAAGACCATTCCCGTTACCCTGACCCTGTCGGCTCGCCAACGTAAAATTCTGCTGGCAGGCGGTCTCTTGAACTTTACTCGTGAACAAGCATAACATATAATAGAAGAAAGAGGGTTTTTCCATGCAAGAACATATCCAAAAAGCGGTTGACCATTACGCCGCTCTCTTAAAAAGCCAGTTAGAACGCAACGAACGCATCAAAGCCGAAAAAGACTTTGTTGATTACGACAAACTGGACCAAATCATCATCGGCGTTTGCGGCGGTGACGGCATCGGCCCCGAAATCACTGCACAGGGCAAACGCATCCTGGAGTTTTTGTTAAAGGACAGAGTCGCTTCGGGTAAAGTCGTCTTTCGTGACATCAACGGTCTGACCATCGAAAACCGTGTTGCTGCAAACCGTGCCATTCCCGAAGACGTACTGGAAGAGCTGAAAGCTTGCCACGTCATCTTAAAGGGCCCCACCACGCCCCCCCGCGCAGGCGACCCCTGGCCCAACATCGAAAGCGCTAACGTTGCCATGCGTAAAGAGCTTGACCTCTTTGCCAACGTCCGACCCGTAAAGGTCCCCGACCAGGGTATCGACTGGGCGTTCTTCCGTGAGAACACCGAAGGCTCTTATGCTTTGGGTAGCAACGGCAGCCACGTTACCGACGACTTGGCGATCGACTTCTGTGTCGCTACTACCGAAGGTTGCGAGCGTATCGCCCGCGCCGCTTTTGACTACGCCCGTAAAAACGGCAAAAAACGTGTCACCATCGTTACCAAAGCCAATGTCATCAAAACCACCGACGGTAAATTCCTTAAGATTTGCTACGAAGTCGCTAAGGACTACCCCGAAATCACTGTCGATGACTGGTACATCGATATTATGACCGCCAAACTGGTGGACGAGAAACGCCGCACCGCATTCGAGGTCGTTGTGCTCCCCAACCTCTATGGCGATATCTTAACCGACGAAGCCGCCGAGTTCCAGGGTGGTGTCGGTACTGCAGGCTCTGCCAATATGGGTAAACGCTATGCCATGTTCGAAGCCATCCACGGCTCCGCACCCCGCATGGTTACCGAAGGCCGCGCCAAGTACGCCGACCCCTGCTCGGTCCTGCGCGCCTGTGTCATGCTCTTAAACCACATCGGTGCTTCCGAGGAAGCCAAGAAACTGGAACGCGCTTTGGATATTTGCATGTACGAAGAAAAGAAACTTACCGTTACCGGCCGTGATACCGGCGCCACCGGTGCAGCGTTCGCGGACTACGTTATGGAGACCATTTGTAAACTGTAAGAAGGTGTTAGGATGGAATACAACCGCAAAAACGTGCCCGAGGCTGTCGTTCGTCGCCTCCCGCGCTACCATCGCTACCTGGGCGATTGCTTGAGAAACGGGGTCACCCGCATCTCCTCTCAAGACCTGAGCGAGCGGATGCAGGTCACTGCCTCCCAAATCCGTCAGGACTTAAACTGCTTTGCCCAGTTCGGTCAGCAAGGCTACGGTTACAACGTAGAAACCCTTTACCACGAAATCAACCGCATCCTCAACCTGACCACCGTCCAGCGCATCATCATCATCGGCGCAGGCCACCTGGGTTCTGCCCTTGCCAACTACCCCAATATGAAGACCCGCGGGTTCGAGGTCGAAGCCATGTTCGACATCGACCCCAACAAAATCGGCACCACCGTTGCAGGCGTCCCCGTCTGTGACATCGCCACTCTCGCCGATTGGATGCAAGAAAGCGGCGCCGATATCGCCGTCTTGTGCATCCCCAAGGAAACGGTCGCCGATGTTGCCCAACATCTGGTCGACCTGGGCATCCGCGGCCTTTGGAACTTCTCTTACGCCGACTTAAAGGTCGATCCCCCCGTCCCCATCCAGAATATGCACCTCATCGACAACCTGATGATGCTCTCTTACGGGATGAAAGAAGCCGAACTGTAACAAAACGGTTACAAACAAGGCGAAAAATTACAGTTTTGTTACAAGTTGAGAAATATTATTGACGAACGAAACTTTCTTTGCTATGATGTTACCAGAGTCAGAGTAGAGGATACTCTGCTCTGACAGGTAACTTTATGGACCAGAAAGAGCACGTGGGTTACCTGATAACCAATCTGCTCTTTCAAAAAATTTTTTAGGAGGAATTGAGAATGAGAAATCTCAAAAGCATGGTAGCATTTTTAGTAGTTGCTGCAATGTTGTTCGCATCGTTCACCACGTTTGCTTACAATGACGTTGCTGCTGACGCTGATTATGCTTCCGCAGTCGAAGTCCTGTCTGCCCTGGAAATCTTAAAGGGTGACGACAAGGGCAACTTCAACCCCGACAATACCATTACTCGTGCAGAAGCTGCCGCTGTAATCGTACGTACTCTGGGTTGGGAAGAAGCAGCCAAGGGCGCTGCTGGTGCTACTCAGTTTACTGACGTAGCTGCTGACCACTGGGGCAGCGGTTACATCAACATGGCTGCTCAGGCCGGCATCATCGCAGGCCATGGCGACGGTACCTTCGGTCCCGAAGATCCGGTAACCTACGAGCAGATCGTTAAGATGCTGGTTTGCGCACTGGGTTATGAGCCCAAAGCTCTGACCAAGGGTGCTTACCCCACCGGCTACCTGATCACTGCTAACGAAGCTAAGCTGACCGCTGGTGTTTCCGGCGCTGCTGGCCAGGAAGCTCCCCGTAAGATCGTTGCTCAGCTGACCTTCAACGCTCTGGACATCCCCATGATGACCCAGGAAGGTTGGGGTTCTGACATCTCTTACGTAATCAACGACGGTAAGAAAGACCGTGACTACAGAACTCTGTTGACCGAACAGTTAGGCATGGTTAAAGTTTACGGTACTATTGAAAAGGTTGTTGACGATCGTGAAGCTGGCACCACCGCTTTCAAGATTGACGCTGCTGACAAAGCAAACGTATACGTTCTGACCGCTGATCTGGCTGAAGACCTGAAAGACGGTACCAACAAGTTCTTTGCTAAGAACATCGATGTTTCCGGCGCTCTGAACCTGAAGGCTTACGCTTACCTGCTGCCTGTTGACGAAAAGGCTGCTAAGTACGAACTGATCGCTCTGGCTACCGTTGGTGCAGAAGATTCCGTTACTCTGGCATTTGCTGACTTCGATTTCGACGGCACCACCTTCACCTGGAACGACGAAAAGGACGAAGCTGACGTTTCCGCTGAAACCAAGTACTACCTGAACGGCGAAGATTCCACCAAGGAAGCTGTTAAGGCTCTGTTCAAAGCCCTGAACATCGGTTCCGCTACCCTGGTTCTGGATGCTGAAGACGATGAAAAGGTTGCTGCTGTTTACGTTGACTACTCTGCAACTGCTATCGTTAAGAGCGTAAGTGCTGAGAAGTCCCTGATCCGTCTGGAAAAGGCCGTTTTTGGTACCTCCAAGATTGATCTGGACACCGAGAAGAAAGAAAACGAATTCCTGACCTACACCTTAAAGGACGACAAGGGCAACGATGTTGCTGTTGCTGACCTGAAGGAAAATGACATTCTGACCGTTAAGGCAAGCAAAGACCTGCTGAACTGGACCATCGTTGTTTCTACCGCTACTGTAGAAGGCAAGATCGTTGGTTCCAAGAAGGTTGACGGCGTTGACAACTGGAAGATCGGCGACGACTACTATGTAGCTGCTCCCGAATACCTGGGCGACGCTCTGAAGACCACTCTGGAAGGTATCTTCTACCTGAACACCGCTGGTCAGATCGCTACCATGGAAGCTTTCGAAGCTACCGAAAACTACGTAGTTCTGTATCAGGCTACCATCAGCGAAGATGGCGAAACCCTGACCCTGTCTGCTTTTGGCAAGGACGGCACCGCTACCTACACCATCGCTGCTGACTCTGCTGCTTACTACGAAGGCACCAAGTACGGCAAGAACGGCGAAGCTGTTTCTGATCTGTACAAAGTATTCGAGGCTCTGCTGCCCGAAGGTTACTCTGCTAACACTGCTAAGTACGAATTCGGCAAAGACCTGAACAAGGCTCTGCTGCTGAACATCGAAGCTAAGGACGGCAAGGTATCCAAGATCACCAAGCTGGCTGTTGGCGAAGCTGTTGAAGGCACCTACTACGAGTCCTCCAAGTCCTTTGACAAGAGCTACTTCCTGAACAACGCTCTGGTTCTGAAGGTTACTAAAGATGCAGAGACCGTTTCTGACTTCGAAGTTGTTTCTGTTGACAACCTGGTTGACGAAGCTAAGTACACCTACTACACCATCGCTGATGCTGATGCAGCTGCTATGGCTGACCTGGTAGTTATCACCGTTGACGGCGAAGCTGCTGGTAAGGACACCAATCCCATCGCTATCATCACCGGCGTTTCCGAAGGTCTGGATGAAGACGATCTGCCTGCTGCAATCGTTACCTACCTGAGCGAAGGTGAAGAAGTTGAGATCCTGGTTGATACCGACGTACAGCCCTACGCTGTAGGTGATGTTATCATCCTGCAGAAGACCACCGACGGTAAGCTGGCTAAGGATTGCAAGGTTATCGGTAAGTTGGCTGACGCTGCTAACACCCACGGTGACAACTTTGATCTGGAACTGACCTCTGCTCTGAAGAAGAGAGAAGTTGTTTACGGTTCCGTTCACTCCATCGTTAACGATCAGGTTACCCTGAACGTTGTTGCTAAGGGCACCAAGTCCTATGTAGCTGCTAAGGATAAGGCATACTTCATGCTGGCTGACGTAGACACCATGGTTTACGAAGTTAAGAAGAACGGTGACGTATTCGTTGCTGGCGATGCTTTCGATCTGGAAGCTAACGAGTACGACGAAGACGACAAGACCTTCGTATTCCACTATGCAGTTGCTATCCTGGACGACGAAGGCAACCTGGTTAACCTGATTATCCTGGTTCCCGAAATCGAAAAGGTTGAAGGCGAAGAAGTTTACCCCGCTGGTTCCGACCACGCTGGTACCTTCACCGACGCTGACCTGACCAACGCTAAGATCGAAGCGTAATCGATTCAACGAAGCGGATGGCGCAAGCCATCCGCTTTTTTGTTGTATTGGACCAAACCGAAGAATATTTCGTTCGGATGATTGGTGTCCAAGACTGAAAACGGCAAATCAAAAAGACCTTTCCGTCAGGAAAGGTCTTTTTACATTAAATTGCTGTTAACAGCAGTCTATTCGTATCTTCGACCCGGGTTGGGCAATTTCCAACCGTCCAACTCTGCCTTTTCCATAGCGTGTTGAATGCGGACCGAGGTTCCCTGGATATTATGGTCCAGGTCACGAAGCAGGGTTTTGATATACTCCCGCTTGGTATGCCCATCGGCGGGGCATTTATTCTTAGCCACGGGCAGGGCAATTGTCTTTTCAATGCGCTTGACTTCGCTCTCCACCAGGTAAAGCATGGGACGGATGACTGTTATATCGGTGCGATCCAAATAAGTAACGGGGGAAAAACAGCCGATGCGGCCTTCGTAAATCAGGTTCATCATAAAAGTTTCTACCGCATCGTCCCGATGGTGTCCCAGCGCCACTTTATTGCACCCCGCCGCCTTTGCGGCATCGTTTAACGCGCCGCGGCGAAGTTTGGCACAAAGGGAACAAGGGTTGGGCTCTTTTCTTAAATCAAAGACGATTTCGGCAATGTCAGTTTTGACGACCCGATAGTCGATGTCTTCCTTTTCGCAGAGTGCGGCAATGGGGGAGTAATCCATTCCCTCAAAGCCCATATCCACCGAAATGCCCGTAATATCGAAGGGCTTTGGATAAAACCGTTTTAGTTCTTTTAAAGCCAATAACAGCAAAAGACTGTCCTTTCCGCCCGAAACGCCTACGGCGATGCGGTCCCCGGTTTCGATCATTTGATATTCGTCTACTGCCTTGCGAATGGCGCTTAGGATTTTTTGCATTTTATAAACCTCAATCTCGTTTTTTCAACTCATTATACACGATTTCTCGGATTTTATCAAGATGTAAATGAAAAATGGGTTTTGAGAAAAACGAAGCAAAAACAAGAAAAACAAAGAAAAACGAAGTTCGTAAAATGAAAACAATAAAAAATGAAAAAAGGTGTTGACAAGTTTAAATTGCTTTGGTATACTAACAACTGTGCAATAATGATTAGGAGGTATAAACTATGTCGACTTACATGGCTAAGGCAGAAACGCTGGAACGCAAATGGTACATTATAGATGCCGCCGGAAAACCCTTGGGTAGAGTTGCCGCTCAGGCTGCTGCTCTGTTAAGAGGTAAGCATTTACCCACTTTTACTCCCAATGTGGATTGCGGTGATCACGTTATCGTTATCAACTGTGCTCAGGCTGTTCTGACCGGTAACAAAATCAACCAGAAGTATTATCGCTATCACACTGGCTTTGTTGGTGGCTTGAAAGAGGTCAGCTACAAAGACATGATGGCTAAGAACCCCGAGAAGGCAATGATGCTCGCAGTTAAGGGTATGTTGCCGCACAACACTGTCGGCGCTAATGCCCTGACCAGACTGCGTGTTTACAAGGACGCTGAACACGTTCATCAGGCTCAGAAGCCCGAAATGTGGACTCAGGAATAAGAAAGAGAGGGGTTTAGTCAATGGCTACTAAGAAATCTGTTCAATTCTACGGTACCGGTCGCAGAAAGAGCTCTGTTGCCCGTGTTCGTGTATTCCCCGGTAAGGGTGTTATTACTATCAATGGCCGCGACATTGATGATTACTTCGGTCTGGAGACCTTGAAGTTGATCGTTCGTCAGCCCTTAGTTGTTACCGGAACCGAAGGCAAGTTCGACCTGAACGTTAAGGTTGTCGGCGGCGGTGTTACCGGTCAGGCTGGTGCAATCCGTCATGGTCTGTCCCGCGCTTTGTTAGAAGCAGATGAAGAATATCGTCCGCTCCTGAAGGCTGCCGGTTTCCTGACCCGCGACCCGAGAATGAAGGAAAGAAAGAAGTACGGTTTAAAAGCCGCTCGTCGTGCTCCTCAGTTCTCCAAGCGTTAATTTTGTATGTCAAAAACCCACAAACGAAATGTTTGTGGGTTTTCTTTTGGAGGGACATTATGGATATTTCAACCTTTGTAAAACGACATCAGTTTGAACTGTTTAATTTAATTAAGACCCTTTGTGGGATTCCTGCCCCCACGGGATTAGAACACGCTCGCGCCGTATTTTGCAAGGCATGGTTGATCGAGAACGGCGCCGAAAACGTGGTGATTGACGAAGCGAAAAATGTGGTTTTTTCACTCAATTGCGAAGAAAGCAACAATATTACGGTTCTGGCGGCGCATACTGACACCGTTTTCCCCGACAAAGAGCCGCTGCCCTATTCCGAGGACGAGGACACCATCCGTTGTCCCGGTGTTTTTGACAATACTGCCGGCGTTGCAGTCCTGTTATTGGCGGCGAAGTATTTGATAAAAGAGGGAGTTAAACCCAAAAACGGGGTGATGTTGGTCTTTAATGCAGGGGAAGAAGGCTTGGGCAATCTGGCGGGGACTCGTCGGTTGTTTGCCAATTTTGCGGGGCGTATCGGTCGGTTTATTTCCCTGGACGCTGTGCTGGGCACCATCAACGACCGTGTGGTAGGCTCCCATCGGTTTGAAGTGACCTTGCGCACCAACGGGGGTCACTCCTACGGCGCATTTGGCGAAAAGAACGCCATTGCAGAACTGGCGAAGATTATTTCGGCGATTTATGCAATCGAGGTACCCCGGAAAGGGGATTCGAAAACCACTTACAATGTCGGATTGATTCAGGGCGGGACGTCGGTGAATACCATCGCTCAGGAAGCGAAGATGCTTTGCGAGTACCGCTCGGATAACATATCGTGTTTAGGGCAGATGGAAGAAAAGTTTGCCGAAATCTTCTTTACGGCAGAGTTGGAAAACGACATCACGGTTGAGCGGGTAGGGGAGCGACCCTGCGCTTCAGTGGAAGAGTCCGGGATGACTGAGCTCCGTGCCCTTTGTCAGGAAGTGACCGAGGAGGTATTGGGCGAACAGGTATGTTTTGCCCCTTCGTCCACCGACTGTAATATCCCCAGGAGAATGGGCATTCCTGCTATCTGCATCGGGGTTGCCCGCGGGCACGGCGCCCATACGCGGGAAGAATGGCTGGAAAAGCCGTCCCTGACGCAGGGACTGGAGATTACCCTTCGGCTGCTGGAAAGAATCTAATGTTTACCAATGCATCCGAGTGGGGAAATAAAAAAAGAGTACGCTAAGCGCGTACTCTTTTTACTTGTTTAGAAATACCGACGAGCGGTAACGTAGTTACTGATATAGTAAGAATCAGTCAGTACGTTGTTGTAGCGGACACCGCCGCTGGAAGATGCGTGGATGAACACGCCGTTACCGATATAAATGCCCACGTGGTTGATGCCTGCACCGCCGTAGTAGCGGAAGAAGAGTAGGTCACCCGCCTGCCATTCGCCGTGGTTTACTGCAGTACCCTGGGTGGCCTGTGCCGCCGCGGTACGGTTTAAGGAATAACCCATCTGTTTGAATACGTACTGGGTATAACCCGAGCAGTCAAATCCGCTGGGGGAAGTTCCGCCGTAAACGTACGGAGTGCCCAAGAACCGCTCGGCAAAGCCGATGAGGTTGCCCATATTGCCGCGAGAAGGCAGAGCGTTATAGGACAAAGTAACGTAATCCGAATGGATGTAGCCGACGGTATCACGGTAAGCAATCTGATACCAGTGGCCGTACTGTGCCATGATGGTCAGTTCGTCGCCGCGGTTCTTTTGACCGAGAACGGCGCGGTCGGTGCCTGCACCTTCACGAACGTTGACCGAGGAACCGGTGACAACACCAGAGAGGGTAGCAGATTCTTTAGAGCGGGTAACGTACATTCCCGAGACCCAGACCACTTTACCGTCGAACTGAGCCTGCAACCAGTCGCCGGCTTCGTTTTCGCCCATAACGGTAAGCTTTGTATCTTTCGGAACGGTTGCAACGATGGCGTGTTCGGTACCTGCGCCTTCACGCAGGTTGACGTTGCTACCGGAAATCGTCCCCACAGAAAAACTTGCGAGAGCACTGTTTGTGAAGACGCTTATGATTGCCGCAGCAGAGACGGCAAATTTAATAAACGGGTTCATAAATATTGTTCTCCTTTAGAAGTGTTTGCTATTTCGACAAAAGTGTTAAACAAATGTTACACAATTGTTAAGTTTAGTATAGCAGAACTTCATACTTTTGTCAAGTATTTCGGAGAAAAAGGAGCTGTCAAAAAGCGGAAGCAAGGAAAAGTTCGTATGCCAAAGCTCCGTCCATTTTGCCGTTCATAATGCTTAAATAAGCTTGGTTGTAGGATTCCAGGATGGCCAGGAGCTGTTTGGCGGGGTAGCGTTTTGCAAGGGTCAGGTTTTTGCGAACCACCCATTCTGGTTTTTTCAGCGTTGCGGCGATGGCGGCAGTAGGTTTCCCTGCATCGTAACAAAGTCGTATCTTTAATAAGGTAAGAAGTTGTGTTCCAAAGAGAGAAAATAATCCCACCGGCTCTTCGCCTAAACGAAGGAGGGTACGGAATTGGGCAACTGCTTGGGCGACGTTTCCGCCCAATGCCTGTTCGACCATGGAAAAGGCGTTGGCTGACAGGGTTTTGGTTACGACGGCATCAATATGTTCCCGTCCGACGATTTGGGTGTCCCCCGCATAGGCGGCAACCTTGTCAATCTCATTTTTTAAAGGTAAAAGCTCGTCGGGGCAGACCGACAGCAGGTATTCGATATCGGCAACCCGAATCTTTTTATCCAGCCGTGCAAACTCCCGATTGACCCAGGCTACCATATCTGCAGCAGAGGGGTGGTTGAGCTCATAGGCGGCACCGTGGTCGGATATGGCAGTAAAAAGGGCGCTTTTCGGAATCGATTTTCCTGTCAGTTCCCCTTCCAGAATCAGCAAAAGTGTAGTTTGGGGGATTTGGGGAATCAGTTCAGCCAGTTTTTTGGCATAGTCGCTCTGCTCGGGTGTGAATAACCGGCAGGAACGGAGGACAACAACCCGCCGTTCGTCCATAAAGGGGATGGTCTGCACCGCTTCACGAAGAGTCTCGATGGAGTAGGGCAGTTCGGAAAACTCGGAGCAGTTCAGTTCGGGCATTTGGGTTACCGCCGTAGCACGGATGCGACGGGCATAGTGGTCGCGCAAATACCCCTCTTTTCCGTAAAGCAAAAGAACGGGCGGATAAGTGCCCTTTTCAATCATTTGCATCAGACCGGTGGTGCTCATCCGAACCTTCCTCCTTTTGGTAGATTGCGGCGTTTAACTCCATCCCCAGGACGATGACCGTTGAGGTAAGATAGAGCCAAAGCAAGAGCAAAATCACGCCGCTGATATTGCCGTAGTAAGCCGAATAGGTTTGGCTGAATTCGGTGAATATTGCAAACACGCGGGAGGAAATAATTCCGGCACCCGCAGTGAAAAAAGCGCCGATAAGGTGGTGGCGAATAGGGATGCGTTCTGGCGGGAGCAGGTAAAAGAGTACGGAGAACCCTGCCGAACCGACGATAAGGGATAACGGCTCCCGCAAGAAGGTGCGGAAGGGGATAAAGAGTTGCCCCAACACCAAAAGACAGACTGCCGCCGCAACGCCTAAGAGCAAAATAGCAGGGAGAAGCAAAAACCGCAGTAAAAATTGCAGGAAAAAAGGTCTTGTTTCGGGTAGACCATAGGCGGTAGACGAGGCGTAGAGCAAAGTGGTAATCCCTCGGGACGCAGCATACATTAAAAGGACAATCCCCGTGGGAAGCAGCGGCGTGGTGCCGATGAGGGAAAGATTTTCGCGCACCAAGTCCGCTGGCGCTGACGGGAGAAGGGTGCTTAAAATCCCCAGTAGGGTGTCCAACACCGCCTGATGCCCTGCAAAACGGGTCAAAATAATCAGACAAGGGAAAAAGGACAATAGCAAATAAAAGGCCAGCTGCGCACTTTGGGAGAGGACGCGGTGACCTGAAAAACGTCGGATGAGGTTACGGACGAGACGTATCATCACGAAGCACCTTTTTGATATTCCGTTCCAGCTTGGTGCGGGGGACCAAGGCATAGTGGTTGCATTTTAAACAACGGATGCCCAGATCAGTGCCCGTGCGCAACACAATAAAGCGGGTACCGCCGCAAGGATGGGGCTTTTTCATTTCTAAAATATCATTGACCAAAAGGTCCATCAGGTACACCGCCTTTCTGGAATTATGATACCACGATTGCAAGTTTTTGTAAAGGATTGATTTTGTCGAAAAACTGTGTTAAAATAAAAGACAGTAAGAGGAGGGATGTTTGTGGAAGTCTTTGCCAATGCCAAAATAAATCTTAGCCTGGACGTACTGGGCATTCGCGAGGACGGATACCACGAAGTTCGGATGCTGATGCAAAGCATCGGTCTGGCTGATCGTATTACGTTAGAGCCGACAACATCGGGGATTTCGGTCAAGACCAACCGCTCCTACCTCCCTTGTGATTCCAGAAACCTTGCCTACCGTGCCGCCGAAGCCTTTTTCGAAGAGACGGGGGTCACAGGCGGGATTCAGATTTATGTAGCAAAGCGGATTCCTGTTTCGGCAGGACTGGCGGGAGGAAGCACCGACGCCGCCGCCGTTTTAACTGGGATGAACCAACTTTTTCGTACCGGGTTAAGCCGCCGCCGACTTTGCGAGATCGGGGCGAAAATCGGCTCGGACATTCCTTTTTGTATATTAGGCGGGACTGCTCTTGCCTACGGACGGGGGGAGCAACTCACACGGTTGTCACCTCTGCCTAAAGTGTATTTGGTATTGGTAAAACCGCCAATTAACATTTCCACACCAAAGATTTATGCGGCGTTTGACCGTTGTGAGGTTACGGAGCGCCCCGACACCGACCGCTTGATGGAGCAAATCAAGAAAAAGGACGTTGCAGGGGTCGCCTCGGGAATGGTGAACGTATTAGAACCTGTTTGCGAAGCCTTTGAACCGCGGATTTCAATTCTGCGGGAGCAACTGCTGGACTATGGCGCCATCGGCGCACGGATGAGCGGGAGCGGACCAACGGTGTTTGGTATCTTTAAAACTTATGAACAAGCCGCCGCAGCTGCAGACCGTCTGCGCGGCAACGGCGATGAAGTAATTGTAACGTCGACCCGTCGGTAAGGGTCAAAGGGGGAAACTATGGGAACTCGAGTTTTAGTTGTGGATGATGAAAAGACGATCGTTGACATTCTGACCTTTAACTTAAAGAAAGACGGCCACGAGGTGCTGGAGGCTTACGACGGAGAAACGGCGCTGTCCATGGCGTTGAACGAAAAACCCGACCTGATTCTGCTGGACGTAATGCTTCCCAAAATGGACGGGTTTACCGTTTGCCGCAAGATTCGGGAACAGTCAGACGTTCCGATTTTAATGCTGACCGCCCGTGAAGAAGAGGTGGATAAGGTATTGGGTCTGGAATTGGGCGCCGATGACTACATTACCAAACCCTTTATGGTACGAGAGCTGATGGCTCGGGTCAAAGCCAACCTGCGCCGCACCGCACCGCAGACCGAAACTATTGCCCCTGCAACCGAAGCCAACCCCAATGTTATTCGCATCGGTGAGCTGGAGATTGACGAGGAACGCTACGAAGTCCGCAAGGCGGGAAAACCCATCGAGCTGACGCTGCGTGAGTACGAACTGTTGAAATTTTTGGCAACTCAACCCGAGCGGGTCTTTGACCGCGAGGCCTTATTGGAAAAGGTTTGGGGTTATGAGTACTACGGGGATATGCGTACCGTTGACGTAACCATCCGCCGCCTGCGGGAAAAAATCGAAGACAATGCTTCGGAACCTACTTATATTATGACCAAACGAGGGATCGGGTACTACGCCAGGAAGGATTGAGTAGCATGCTAAAAAGCATACGCTGGAAACTCGTATGGACTTTCGCATTGCTGGTCGTTGTTATTATCATAACCATCGGCACTTTCCTGCTATACGGGATTTCGAATTTCTACCATAACGACTTTCAAGTCGCCGCAAAACAGAATATGTCCCAAGACAGTGCCGTTGTTCGTCAGATGCAAAGCGGACTGGAGCGGGAGGACGCCGAAGCCTACATCGAAGAGCTGTTGTTGGTAGTGGCAAACCGTCTGGGCGTTGACTACTCATCCCGGAACTATTTTCTGTTGAATGCCAAGGGCGTGGTTTTGTCGGGGTCTGACCCTGCACTGTACGACACACTGCCCAAGACCGAAAATATCATCCGTGCCATGAACGGCAAAACGGGGGACACCCTGCGCTTTTCCGATCGGGTGATGGACTTTGCCTTCCCCTTAACCGATGAGGAGGGAGCAGTTGCTTACATCCTTTATCTACGAGACGACAAGAGCGAACTTTCTGCCGTGTTGCAGAGTTTGTTTGCCATTGTCTGGTACGCCCTTTTCGTCAGTCTGTTGGTTTGTATGCTCTTTGCAATCTTTCTGTCCAAGACCATTACCACGCCTATCAGCCGTTTGACCGTCCGTGCGGAACGGCTGGCAGAAGGCGAGTTTGAACGGACCGAGCAGGAGGACACCCCCGATGAGATCGGGCGGTTGAGCCTGACCTTTGACGAAATGGCAGAGCAACTGCAAAGTACCATCCATCAAGTCGAGGACGAAAAAAACAAAATGGAAGCCATTCTCCGTCATATGACCGACGGCGTGATGGCGTTTAACGACCAGGGCGAGATTATTTTGTTAAACCCCGTTGCCCGTCGGCTCTTGCACCTGCGGGAGCAGAGCGGAAAACGGTTTGACGATATCTTTGCCCGCCTGAACGTGGATATCAAACTGGGCGATCTGCTTTATATCACCCGGGAAAACCCCATTTTGGAGCGGGATCTGATCCGTGGTAACACGGCTATGAAAATCTACTTTGTTCCCTTTAAAGAATCGGGGAACAAAACCCGGGGGACCGTCGTTGTTATTCACGATGTTACCGAGCAACAACGCCTGGAAGACTCCCGACGCGAGTTTGTTGCCAATGTCTCTCACGAGCTGCGCACGCCCTTGGCGAGTATTTGCAGTTATGCAGAAACGCTGATGGACGGTGCGTGTGAAGACCCCGAAACCGCCAATAACTTTTTGCAGATTATTCTGCGTGAAGGGGCGCGGATGACCCGCATCATCAAAGACCTTTTAACCCTGTCTCGTCTGGACCACGCTTCCAACACCCTAAAGACCGAGCAGGTACAACTGTCCGACCTGGCAGCTCGTGTGGTGGAAAACCTCAGCATCGAAGCGAAAAAGAGAAGGCAGATTCTTTGCTGGCAGCCGGTCAGCCGATTAAGTCCTATCCTTGGCGATTCCGATCGTTTGGAGCAGGTGCTGACCAACGTGGTCTCTAACGCCATTAAGTACACCCAGGAAGGGGGCGAGATCCTCGTCACCGCCGGGATGATCTACAGCGAAGTGTATGTCAAAGTTAAAGACAACGGTGTCGGGATTCCCGAAGAGGCACAGGCACATGTATTCGACCGCTTTTATCGTGTGGATAAAGCCCGCTCCCGTGAGCACGGTGGTACGGGTTTGGGTCTTGCCATTGCGAAAGAGATCGTAGAACTCCACGGCGGTACTATCCGCCTGACGAGTGCAGTTGGAAAAGGCTCTGAAATCACCATAGCCTTTCCTGTAAAGGAGGAAGAAAAATGACTTATGTAGATGAAACCTCGTATCTGGTGGTGGGCATTATTGCCTTGTTGGCTTATGTACTGCTTTTGGCAGTGGCAGTTGCCGAATATATCACCGTTTCGTTAGCTGTTTATACCATGGGTAAAAACCGCGGCATAAAAAATCCGTGGTTGGCCTGGGTGCCTGTTGCAAATTACTGGATTGTCGGAAAACTGGTCAACGAGTACGACCGCAAAAACGGCATTGTTCGGAAATGGCACAAAACCCTTCTGTCGCTGATACTGTGGATGATCGGCGTTACTCTGGTGGCCTATAGCGCAATGTTTGCGGCAGGTGCGATTTATGCCTTTACCGGTTACAGTAACATTTTGGCATTGACTCTGCCTTTTTATGTGCTGATGATTTCCGCAATGCTTTTGGCTGTTGTCTTCAGCGTTTGCGTAGGTATTTGCTACTACAAACTTTTTGAAGAAGCCGCCCCCGAAAAAGCGGTCAAGTATTTGATTCTGGCACTGTTGGTACCTCTGGCAGACGGCATCTGCCTGATGAAAATCCGAAACACCTTCAAACCGGAAGAAACAGAGCCCATTGTTGAAGAAGTTCCTGAAGAAGAATAAAAGAACCCTCTCGGGTTAATCCGAGAGGGTTCTTTTTACGGCTTTTCTTGACGCTTTTTTCAGAATGTGGTAAAATAAACCGAATTGGGAAAACTATCGTTCGGAGGGGTACGATGAACATATTAAAAGATTTAAAACCGCAATCGGTCTTTCGTTATTTTGAGGAGATCAGCGGTATTCCTCGTGGGTCGGGCAATCGCGACGGCATTTGCCGCTATTGTATAGAAACCGCCGAAAAGCTCGGTCTGTGCTATCAAGTAGACCAAGCAAAAAACGTGGTTATCTATAAACCCGCCTCCTGTGGATACGAATCGTCTTCGCCCGTCATTTTGCAGGGGCATACCGATATGGTCTGTCAGAAGGAAGAGGGGATGGACTTTGACTTTGAAAAAGACGGTATCCCCTTGTTGACCGATGGAGTGTGGGTGACCGCAAAGGGAACTACCTTGGGCGCCGACAACGGGATTGCGATGGCGATGATTTTTGCCGTTTTGGAAGACAACTCCTTGTCCCACCCGCCCATTGAAGCACTGTTTACCGCCGATGAGGAGATCGGTCTCTTAGGTGCGTCTGCCTTATCGGGAGACCTGTTTTCTGGCAAACGACTGATTAACCTGGACTCGGAAGAAGAGGAAATGATTACCGTTTCCTGCGCGGGAGGGTGCGATGTCGCCCTTACTCTCCCTTTGCAGTTTACCGAAGAAAAAGGCACTGTGGTTACCCTTGCGGTCCGCGGTCTGCTGGGGGGACATTCAGGGGTCGAAATTGATAAAGGCCGTGTCAATGCATCCTTGCTGTTGGGGCGGATTTTAAACCATATTCAAACGCCCTTTCGGCTGATTGCAGTTAACGGCGGGGACAAGGGTAATGCCATCCCCCGCGCCGCAACCGCTGAATTGCTTACCATGGCGCCCGTTGCATTCTGCCGTGAGGCAGAAGCCTACTTTAAAACGGTAAAAGAAGAACTGTCTGACCGAGAGCCGGACGTGACCTTTTCCTGTACGGCAGGGGAGGAGAAGTCGGCTTTGGTTATGGATGCCGAAACGTCAAGAACAGCAGTCTTTTTGCTGACTTGTGCCCCCAACGGCATTTTGGAAATGAGCAAGACCATCGAAAATTTAGTAGAAACATCTCTTAATTTAGGTGTTGTTTGTACCAAAAAAGACACCCTACAGTTGTTATTTGCTTTAAGAAGCAATAAACAGTCTGCATTAAACGCCTTGGAAGAAAAGGTCCTTTGCTTTGGTCAGACGGCAGGGTGTAACACCACTGCTTCGGGGCACTACCCGCCTTGGGAATATCGCGAGGATTCGCCTCTGCGGCAACAGACCGTGGAGCTGATGACCGCCCTCAACGGCTGTCCCCCTCAGGTGGTTGCCATCCACGCGGGATTGGAATGTGGCGTATTGTCATCGAAGATCCAGGGGCTGGACTGCATTTCCATCGGCCCCGATTTGCGGGACGTTCACACGGTGAACGAGCGGCTGTCGGTGGCTTCTACCGAAAAGACCTATCAGTTGTTGACCGAACTTTTAAAAGGTTGCAAATAAGGTTGCTTTTTGTCGATGGTTATGGTAAAATATGAAAGATTACACAATCCGCAAACAAGCGGTAGAACGGAGTAGTATATGAATCCACAGAACAATTTTAAACCCTACGTCCCGGCAGAGCGTGTGACCCCCGAATTGACGGTTACTGCAATTATTATGGGTATCCTGTTGTCGGTCGTTTTCGGTGCCGCCAACGCTTACTTGGGTCTGCGCGTCGGCATGACCGTTTCGGCATCGATTCCCGCCGCGGTTATCGCCATGGGCGTTATCCGTGTCCTGATGCGGAAAAACTCGATTTTGGAAAGCAACATTGTCCAAACCATCGGTTCGGCCGGTGAGTCTTTGGCGGCAGGCGCAATCTTCACCCTTCCTGCACTCTTTTTGTGGGCGGCAGAAGGCAAGATGGCAAAGCCTGATATGCTGGAAATCACCCTGATCGCACTTTTGGGCGGTCTGCTGGGCGTATTCTTTATGGTGCCTCTGCGCAACGCCTTGATCGTTAAGGAACACGGGATCCTGCCCTATCCCGAAGGCACTGCCTGTGCCGAAGTCCTTTTGGCAGGGGAAGAGGGCGGCGCAAAAGCCTCCACCGTTTTTGCAGGCATGGGTTTTGCGGCACTCTTTAAGTTCATTATCGACGGTCTGAAAGTCGTACTGGGAGAAGTCTCTTACAGCATCAAAGGCTATGCAGGCGAAATCGGTACGCAGATTTACCCCGCAGTCATGAGCGTTGGCTATATCTGCGGTGCACGGATTTCTTCGTATATGTTTGCAGGCGGCGTATTGAGTTGGCTGGTGCTGATTCCCGCCATCGTACTGTTTGGCTCTAATTTGACCCTGGCACCCGGCGCTGCTCCTATTGGCGAGTTGTATGCTTCGGGCGGGGCAAGTGCCATTTGGGGAACCTATATTCGTTACATCG
This sequence comes from Clostridia bacterium, assembly GCA_045655245.1. Classification (GTDB taxonomy): domain Bacteria; phylum Bacillota; class Clostridia; order RGIG8785; family RGIG8785; genus RGIG8785. Next base: position 39,179 of record JAZOOX010000025.1, read on the forward strand.
GTGCAGGTGCTTTGGCGGCAGGCGGTATCATCAGCCTGATTAAGTCCCTTCCCTTGATCGTCAAAACCTTCTCCGGTGCAATGAAAAGCGTCAGCAGCGGGGTTGTGGGCGGTAAGACCCGTACCGAACAAGACCTTAGTATGACTACTGTACTGATTGTCATTCTGGTTTTAACCCTGTTGGTTTGGTTGGTCCCTGCGATCCCCGTTTCCTTACTGGGAGCGGCAATCGTTGTCATTTTCGGATTCTTCTTTGCTACCGTTTCTTCTCGTATGGTCGGTTTGGTCGGAAGCAGTAACAACCCCGTTTCCGGGATGGCGATTGCTACCCTGTTGATTGCCACTCTGATTTTGAAAGTTACCGGTTCGGCGGGTTATACAGGAATGCAGAGCGCCATTGCCATCGGCTCGATCATCTGTATCGTTTCCGCTATTGCAGGGGACACTTCCCAAGACTTAAAGACCGGTTACCTGTTGGGGGCAACTCCGAAAAAGCAACAGATCGGCGAAGTCATCGGTGTTGTTGCGGCGGCACTGGCTATCGGCGGTACCTTGTACCTGCTGGATTCGGCTTGGGGCTTTGGCGGTAACGAACTGGCGGCTCCTCAGGCAACCTTGATGAAACTCATCATCGAAGGCGTTATGGGCGGCAACCTGCCCTGGGGGTTGGTCTTTATCGGTGCTTTCGTCGCCATTGTGGTTGAAATCATCGGCATCCCCGTTCTGCCTTTCGCCATCGGCGTCTACCTGCCCGTTCAGTTAAATGCTTGTATCATGGTAGGCGGCCTCGTCCGTTTGGCTCTGGACAAGCTCAAGAAGCCTGAAGAAGAAAAGAAAGCCATCGTTAATGACGGTATCCTTTTCTGCTCGGGCATGATTGCAGGTGAGGGCCTGGTTGGCATCCTGTTGGCTGTTTTGGCAGTTTTCGGTGTCAGCAGCATGATCGACCTGTCCAACTTTGTTCCCGCGGTAGTTTCCAACGTGGGCGCTTGGGTACTCTTTGCAATCATTATCCTGACCCTGCTGAAGTTCTCGTTGTGGAAAAAACGCAGTTAAAATGAAAAAGGGAAAAACCCCGTCGGGGGGAAATTACTTAGAACGGACTCCTCTCCGTAACCCGCTTATCCATTGGTCTGCGGGGGAGGACGGCATGGTTACTCTGGAAATCGAAAATACAGGCTGGGCAAACAGATTGGCACAAAAATTCTTTCATCGTCCCAAAACCAGCTTCGTCCATCTGGATGAAACGGGCAGTTTCATTTGGCCCTTGCTCTCCGAGGAGCGGGACATCATCGCCCTGGGCAAACTGCTGGAGGAACGCTTCGGCGAAGCCGCCAACCCACTGTACGAACGCCTTGCCAAGTATATCGGCATTTTGGAGAGTTATCATTTTATTCAATGGAAATAACCATCAAAAAAGCACCCGAAAGGGTGCTTTTTCTTGTTAGGAGGTACCTTGCCCAATGACCGGGCTGTGTGAATACCGCTTACTGTGTAGTTTGCGTTGATTTGGTCTGCTTCAGAATCCACCCTGACAGAGCAAAGACCAAGACCAGGGTGATGACCAGTTCGGGGAGCATATACCCGCCGTTATAGGTCAGGGAATAGTAAAAAGGGCTTTGTCCTTCGGGGGCGTAGACTTTCCAAATGAGGATGCCCGAAGCCAGGTGGCACAAAAATCGCAAAAAAACGGGGATGCCGCAAGCCAGCATCAGGTTGCCGCGGGTTCTTCCGAAACGGGGGAAAAAGAGGGCGGACAGTCCCAAAACGGCAAAGGCGATTAAGTAGTCCAGCCCAATGACTGCGGCATAAGACCAAAAGTCAGGCGTGGGAGGGACATAGGCACCGCCCGACAGAAGCAGCTGCAAAATCCCGTACACAAAAGCGGAGCCGATCGCCCAGCCCGACCCGTAAAGCAGACCGATCATTAAAATTGGTACCATAGATCCGGGGGTAACCGTCCCCCCAAAGGGTGCGGAGAATAACGGAATTGCGGATAAGACACTGCCCATTGCAAACAAAATGGCAGTGGTGGTGAGTTTTTTTGTCATCAGTATACTTCCTTTCAAATTGAGTGCATAGAAAAGAAAAAGCACCCAACTAATGGGTGCGCAATAACCGGTATCTTGCTTCCCTTCGTTGGCATTATCCAAATCAGGTTATGAGGGTCGAAACGTCAACGTTTCCTCTCAGCCCGGGATTACGAGCTCCCCTTTTCGTATGTGACCTCATTATAGCACTCCAACTTCTCCTTGTCAATAGGGGTCTTGACTTTTTTTCCAAAAACAATTATACTGATAAAGTAATAAGGGGGAAAGCATTATGAAAAAGACATTGGCTTTCATCATCGTTATCGCATTAGTTTGCAGTTTCTGCGGCTGCAGCCGACACAACCGCGCATTTTTGCCCGGAGAGCAGGACTTTTTGAATGTAAACACCGTAACGGGATTGCTAAATCGCTACGAGACTGTTTTTTGCTTCGAAAAGTGCATTAATACGGTAGATGGAAATGAACTGACCCGTTCTTGGCAGTTCCATCAAGGTGCCAATGGCGAGATTTCTCAGGTGATGGTAGGAGACGAATTGACCCTTTACTACAACCGCTTTTTGTTCGAGAGTCCCGATAATGGCGAGACGGTTACATACAGCGTGTATTTAGACGAGGATGTTCCCAGCGAACAATACTTTACCAAGGAAAACGTGTTTGACCAGGAAAGCGGTGCCGAGATTGCGTTTTTAGATGCGCTGGAGGACCATTTCCGCTTTACCTCCAAAAAGGTTTTGGATGAAATTACCGCCGAAGACTATGCCCTTTGGGGTGCCAAAGCAGGGGATGAAATCATTGGTACCCACACCGTTGCCAAAGACGACCTGCGGATTTTAAAGAGTGAACTGGTTTTGCGCCGTGATGGAAAAAACACCACCATTGCGGTATCCGCTTGGACGTATATGCGGGAGATGCAATTCCACGAGGTCTGGGACAAATATAAAAACAGCGAAGACCGCAAACTGGTAACCATCGAGTACGGCGGGGAAGACAAACGCCGTTACTTTTTCCCCACAGGCGTTATCCCCCATCTGTTGACCGATGCCGAGCATGAGTTGTTTATGGACGAAGAATGCACTCTGCCTTATGTGGAAGCACCCATTACGGATTCCTTTACCGTATACTATAAGTAAATATAAAAAAGCCTCCCAAACGGGAGGCTTTTTTTATTGGTTGTTGGAGAACCGCTCCGCGTCGCGGTTGCGGATTTCGGTACGGCGGATCTTGCCGTTAAAGGTCTTGGGCAGTTCGTCTACAAACTCCACAATGCGGGGGTATTTGTAGGGAGCCGTGTTCTCTTTCACATAGACCTGCAGTTCCTTAACCAACTCGGGGGATGGGGTATAACCGTCCTGTAAGACCACGGTGGCTTTGACGTTAAAGCCGCGGATGGGGTCGGGAACACCTGTAACGGCGACCTCTAAAACAGCGGGATGTTCCAGCATAACGCTTTCGATTTCAAAAGGTCCGATGCGGTATCCCGAGGATTTGATTACATCGTCATTACGGCCTACATAGCAAAACATTCCGTACTCGTTTTGATAGGCGGTGTCGCCGGTATGAAAGTACCCGTCGTGGAGGGACTTCGCCGTGTCCTCGTCGTTCCAGTTGTAAGAACGAAGGAGACCGCAGGGCCGTTCGTCCCAGTAAGTACGGACGCAAATTTCACCAACAGCGCCCTGGGTTGCAGGGACACCCCGTTCGTCAACCACGTCCAAGCGATAGCCGGGGACGGGGAAGCCGATGGCGCCCGGACAGGGCTTGGTCCAGGGAAAGAGGGTCGCCAGACAGAGGGTGGTTTCAGTCTGGCCGAATCCTTCGTAAATCTCTAATCCCGTGGCATCTTTCCAACGGTTAAAGATTTCGGGGTTTAAGGCTTCACCTGCAGTACAGCAATGGGTCAGAGCGGACAGGTCGTAGTTTTCCACCTTGTTTTGCAACATCATCCGATACATGGTCGGAGGCACACAGAAGGTAGTAACTTCGTATTTTTCCAGTTTAGAAAGGATGTCGGCACCGTCGAACTTTTCAAAGTCATAGACTAATACGGCACTTTCCCCAAACCACTGTCCGTACATTTTACCCCAAAGGGATTTTAACCAGCCGGTGTCCGAGATGGTAAAGTGGAGGCCGCCGTCTACTACACGGTGCCAGAACACACCGGTCACGATATGCCCCAAGGGATAGGTGAAACTGTGGGTGATGATTTTCGGATAGCCGGTGGTGCCCGACGAGAAAGCCATCAGCATAATGTCATCCGCCATGGGGTTTGCATCCCCCGTGGGGCGGGTCCATTCGTCCGATGCGGCATAGAACCCTTCTTCAAAATCGATCCAGTCGGGGCCTGCATTTTTGTGACCCGTAACCAGCTTGATTTCTACCGTCTCGTATTCGGGATTGCCCTCGTCAAAGTACTCGGTGCAGTCTCCGTCACCCGTAATGATGACACATTTGATCTTGCCCACGTTACAACGGTATACGTAATCCTTTGCTTTCAGCATATTGGTTGCCTGAATTGCGATGGCGCCGATTTTGTGTAACCCTAAGAAAAGGTACCAGAACAAATCGCTTCGTTTTAAGGTCAAAAGAACACGGTCGCCTTTTTTGATGCCCAAAGAGGTTAGGTAATTTGCCGCTTTGTTAGACAACAGCATCATATCGCGGAAGGTCAGGCGTTTTTCTTCACCGTTGCGGCCGACCCAAATCATTGCCAGTTTGTTGGGTTTGGTCTGACCCAAAACGTCCATAACGTCGTAGGCAAAGTTGAAGTCGTCCTTGTAGGTCAGTTTAAAGTTTTCCTGGGCGTCCTTTAAAGACGTGAACGAGTCTCGAGAACGCCCCAAAAACTGTTCGTAGATAGCCATTTTGAAAACTCCTTTGTCATTATCGAATAACGACGGCGATAAACTTTGCCTCTTTATCGCCCAGAGCTTTCTCCGCATGGGGAGTGTTGGAGTCAAAGTATACGCTGTCTCCTTCGTGCAGTTCGTGTGCAAACTCACCAATATAGAACATCATGCTGCCCGAAACCACATAATTGAATTCCTGACCCTCGTGATGGTGCATATGGGGTTCGCTGTCGTCCGGCTCAACCGTGACCAAAAAAGGCTCTGCCTTTTTGGAACGGAAGGTATAAGCCAGATGCTTGTAGTCATAGGCGTTGTCCTTGTTAATGGAGTAACCCTGTCCGTTGCGCACAATACTACAAGTGGTTAACTTGGGCGATTCGCCGCTCATCAGATCTAAGATATCGACGCCCAAGATGGAGGATGCGTTATAAAGAAAACTGAAAGAAAAGTCTCTTTCCCCGTTTTCGTAAGCTAAATACTCTTCCAAAGAAAGGTTTAGCTGTTTTGCCATTTCTTCTGCAGTGGTATCACAGAAATCCCGTAGGGCGGCAAGTCGAGCGCCGATTTCCTGTAATTGGTTGGTCATGGTTTATGCCTCCTCGTAGGAATACCCCAATGCGATTGCCTGCTTGTTGGATTCCAACAGTGCCTGACGCTTTGCCGAAACGACCTTGCCGAGGCCTGCATCAACACAGTCATAAGGCAAAACGCCGCTCTTTTTCAGCAGGTAGCCCACCATAATCATATTGGCAAGTCCCGACAGGTTGTTGTCTGATGCCAGTTTGGTAGCGGGGATGGGGTAAACTTCTACGTCGGTGCGTTCGACCTTGCGATCAATCAACGAGGAATCGTAGAAGATCTGTCCCCCTGCAACGGTGGCCTCTTCGTATTTTTCCAAAGAGGGCAGGTTCATTGCAACCAGCACGTCGGGGTTGTTGACGATGGGCGAACCAACGGGGGTCTCACTTAAAATAATGCTGCAGTTTGCGGTACCGCCGCGCATTTCGGGGCCGTAAGAGGGCAGCCAACTGACTTCCAGACCTTCGAGCAGTCCGGAGTAAGCCAGGAACTTACCCGAAAATAAAATACCCTGTCCGCCGAAACCGGCGATTAAAATTTGCTTATTCATTTGCGGCACCTCCACGTTCTGCGGAAACATCCTTATACACACCCAGGGGATAGTAGGGGAGCATATTCTCTTCTAACCAGCCCAGCGCCTTTTCGGGGGTCAGACCCCAGTTGGTGGGGCAGGTGGACAGTACTTCAATCAGCGAGAAACCTTTTCCGTCAATCTGGTTTTGGAATGCCTTTTTGATGGCGGCTTTTGCCTTTTTGACATTTTGTACGTTGTTTACGGCAACCCGTTCCAGATAGGTAGCACCGTCAATCTTCGAAAGCATTTCGCAGACCTTGACGGGGTAACCCACGTGGGAAACATCACGGCCGTAAGGAGAGGTTTGGGTGACCTGCTCGGGCAGGGTGGTAGGAGCCATCTGACCGCCGGTCATACCATAAATGGCGTTGTTGACAAAGATTACGGTAATGTTTTCATTTCGTGCGGCGGCGTGAACGGTCTCGGCAGTACCGATGGCAGCCAAGTCACCGTCACCCTGATAGGTAAAGACGATGTTGTTGGCATCCGAGCGCTTTACACCGGTGGCAACGGCAGGAGCACGGCCGTGAGCGGCCTGCACCATATCACAGTTGAAGTAGTTATAAGCAAATACCGAGCAACCAACCGGTGCAACACCGATGGTACGACCGGTGATGTCCAGTTCGTCCATTACCTCGGCAACCAGACGGTGGATAATACCGTGGGTGCAGCCGGGACAATAGTGCAGGACGGCATCGGTTAATGCTTTGGGTTTTTCGAAAACAGTTTTCATGCCTGTGCACCTCCCTTTTCATTGGCATTAAGAATGGCTTTTACAACCTCGTCGGTGGTAGGAATCATACCGCCTACACGATTGCAAAGGTAAACGGGCTTCTTGCAACGGGTAGCCAGTTCGATATCTTCGATCATCTGACCCATGGACAGTTCGACCGAGACAAACGCTTTTACACGGTCTGCGGCTTCTGCCAGAGCCGCCTTCGGGAAGGGCCACAGGGTGATGGGGCGAATCATACCCACCTTAACCCCCTGTTTGCGGGCTTCATCGATGGCGTTCTTGGAAACACGGGCAGCAACGCCGAAAGCGACAATGCAAACGTCCGCATCGTCCATCCGATAGGACTCGTACATTGCTTCGGTTTCTTCAATCTTCTTATAGCGCTCGTAACGGTCAAAGTTGAACTGTTCCAGTTCTTCGGGCTTTAAGAAGAGGGAGTTAACGATGTTGGGTTTCCGTTCGCCTTTGGTGCCGGTCAGTGCCCAGCTCTTATCGTAAGAAGCAACGTCTGCCCCCTCCAAAGAAACAGGCTCCATCATCTGGCCCATGGTACCGTCGGACAGTAACATTGCGGGCATACGATATTTTTCGGCAAGGTCAAAACCACGGAAGGTCAGACTGACCATTTCTTGTACCGAGGCGGGGGCTAAGACGATCATATGGAAGTCGCCGTGACCTGCACCGCGGGTTGCGTGGAAGTAGTCAGACTGAGAAGGCTGAATGCCGCCCAGACCGGGACCACCGCGCTGTACATTGACGATCAGGGCAGGGAGGTCGCAACCTGCCAGATAGGACAGTCCCTCGCTCTTCAGTGCGATACCGGGGGAGGAACTGGAGGTCATAACACGTTTGCCGGTAGAGGCAACGCCGATGACCATGTTAATAGCCGAGATCTCGCTTTCTGCCTGCAAAAAGCATCCGCCAATCTTGGGCATTCTTTTGGACATATAAGCCGCAACTTCAGTCTGCGGCGTGATGGGATAACCGAAGTAGTGACGGCATCCTGCCATAATAGCGGCTTCCGCCAAAGCTTCGTTGCCCTTCATTAAAACTTTTTCGGACATCTTATCTTCACTCGCTTTCTTATTTTTCTACGGTAATGACACAATCGGGGCACATGGTGGCGCAGAACGCACAGCCGATGCACGCATCCGGGTCGGTTACGGTTGCAGGATGATAGCCTTTGGCGTTTAAAACATCGTCAGCCAAACGGACGATCTTTTTGGGGCAGGCCGTAACACACAGACCGCAACCTTTGCAAAGGTCGGTCAAAAAGGTAACTTTTGCCATTGTTATTCCTCCTTATAGGCCCATGACTGATGCACCAGCAAGGTCACGGGTTCTAAATTTGTAATCTGATTTTTAAGGCACTCGTACAGTTCGGGCATTACAGTTGTTTTGACAATGGGCAACCCTGTCAGACGGGATAGCTCCTCTGCCTTTTTTACAGAGTCCAACACCATTTCGGGGGTGGTTTGTTCCCCTAAGTTGGAGTTGTTAATGATGCCGGTGTAAGGAACCTTTCCCGCGTCTTCGATTTCTTTCATCACAGCGGCAGCTTCTTCTGCCGTACGGGTCAGCGGACGGAAAAAGTTGACTACCAGGAAGGAGTCGAAATCCTTTTCCGCTAAAATAGCGGGAGCGTAGCGCCCCAACGCCAAGGCACCACGGTCGTCGCCGCCGATGTC
>JAZOOX010000026.1:0-10987 GCA_045655245.1 Clostridia bacterium
GTAATCGGCGGTGGTCTGCAGGCATTCTGCATCCCCGGTTCTGTTGCCGACGACCGTAAGGTTGGTATCGGCCACGGCAATCTGGGTGCAATGCTCCTGCGGGACGAGACCGACTGCTTCGCTTTCTTAGCAGGTCACGAGTCCTTCGCGGCAGCAGAAGGCGCAATCGGTATTGCAAAATCCGCAAACCGTGCCCGCAAGACCCCTCTGCGTGTTATCCTGAACGGTCTGGGTAAGGACGCCGCACAGATTATTTCCAGAATCAACGGCTTCACCTATGTTCAGACACAGTTTGATTACGCTACCGGCGAGTTAAAGGTTGTTCGCGAGATTCCTTACTCCACCGGCGAACGTTCTGCAGTTCGTTGCTACGGCGCAGACGACGTTCGTGAAGGCGTTGCTATCATGCACCACGAGCGTGTAGACGTTTCCATCACCGGTAACTCTACCAACCCGACTCGTTTCCAGCATCCCGTTGCAGGCACCTACAAAAAGGAATGCATTCTGCAGGGCAAGAAATACTTCTCCGTTGCTTCGGGCGGTGGTACCGGACGTACCCTGCATCCCGATAACGTTGCTGCAGGCCCCGCTTCCTATGGTATGACCGATACCATGGGTCGTATGCACTCTGACGCACAGTTCGCAGGTTCTTCTTCCGTTCCTGCTCACGTTGAGATGATGGGCTTCTTGGGCGCTGGTAACAACCCGATGGTCGGTATGACCGTTGCTGTTGCCGTTGCAATCGCTGAAGCAGTAAAATAATCGGTTTTTATCTAAAATGAAAGGCTCCTGATCGTTCTGCTCAGGAGTCTTTTTTGTTCTATTTGTAATTAAAAACCAGTTAATCATTTTTATTAGTTGATGATTACACTTGTAATTTGTTGTTGACAACAACTAGCAGCTGCTATATAATTTTTTCGAAAGAATTGCAACTGGACGGAGGCTGAAAATGAAACGATTATCAATGACTTTAATATGTGTTATGTTAATTGTAGGCGTCGGTTTGACGGTTAATGCGGCTACGGTGGACAACGGTCGTTGTGGTGATGCCGCTTTTTGGAGTTTGGACGATGCGGGAACATTATGCATTTTTGGCGAGGGTGAGATGTACTCGTATTATGTTGATACAGGTGCCGGAACGCCGTGGAGTAACTATCAAGATAAGGACATTACCTCGATTGTTATAGAAGAGGGAATTACTAAAATCGGTGAATCTGCATTTGGTAATTGTTTGTGTGTTACCTCCGTTAGCATACCTACCAGCGTAACGGAAATTGGGGACTATGCTTTTGGTGCCTTCAATTCACTGAAAGAGATTACCATCCCCGGAAATGTAAAGCGGATTGGCGATGGTAACTTTTGGGGAAATACGGGATTTAAAACGATAGACGGGGAAAGAGTGTATTACCGCTGTTCCTTGGAAACGATTGTTCTTTCTGAAGGAATTGAACAAATCGGTGAAGATTGCTTTCGTGGTGCTGAGCATCTGCGTAGCATACATATCCCCGCCAGTGTAATAAGCGTTGGCAGAGGCGCATTTTCTGGTACTAGCAACCTTTTGACTGTTACTGTTGCTGAGCAAAATGAGAATTATTGCGCAGAAAGTGGCGTTTTATATAATAAACAAAAAACGGAATTGTTGGTATTTCCGTCTGGAAAAAGGGGCGTTTATCGGGTTGCGGATGGCGTCGAAAAGATTGCAACCTCAGCGTTTTACAATCCTGCGGTAACCTGCATCATCTTGCCTGAAGGTGTCACAACAATCGAAAGTCATGCCTTTCGTAAATTGGGTCCCTTTGATGAAATTGATAACAAGGGACTTTCTTGTGTTGTGCTTCCAACAAGTGTAACTTCGATTGAAGAAAGTGCTTTTGACGATCAAACACATATCATTTATATGGGCACCTCCCGAAGGTGGGAATCTGTGTGGAACAAAGACGATTATGATCGCGATCCACATGAAAAACTGACTTGTAGCAGCGACTATTATACCGAAGACGGGTGGTCGCTCGAAAATGGCGTTTTAACCGTTAGTGCATTTTCGGAAACCGAATATCCTCTTGGGGCTACGCCTTGGTTCAGACATTTTGAGGGAATTGAAGAAATTGTGATTGGGGATGGTATAATCGAGATTCCCCATGGTGCTTTTCAATGGCTTTTCAATGTAAAACGAATTCGTTTCCCCGTCGGCTTGGAAAGCATAGGCGAGGATGTTTTCAATATGTGTGGCGCATTGACATCGGTCTTTGTTCCTGATAGCGTTACGACCATCGGTGAAGGAGCTTTTTGTGGCTGCGAGAGTTTGGTATATTGCCATTTGCCCCAGTCCTTGTCTGTCGTTTCACGTTATTTGTTTGGCGGATGCAGCGCATTGCAAGAAATCGTGATTCCCAATCAGGTTACCGAGATTAAAGAGGGGGCGTTTTATAATTCCTCTTTACACACAATTGCTTTGCCTTTGGGGATTCAAAAAATCGAGGATCTCGCTTTTTACTCCTGCCCTATCGAAACGGTTTATTATCTCAAAAGCGCTGATAAGCGAGATTTGTATGAAATTGCAGGAAAATGGCGTGAGGACGATTTACTTTATGCCGATTTATACGGCGCCGTTCGATGGTCGGCCCTTGATGAAAATGATAGAGTTTGTGAGGAATTTGAATTCAGAGGTATAACCTACCGTTTTTATGATGGCGAGACTGCAAAAGTATATGCGGCTCCCGGTATTGTTGTATGCGATATTTATCCGCTTATCGATGGACAAGACGGTGAGATTGCAGTGACGGCGATTGGTCCGCATGCAATTGGCTCTGCCACCAAAAAAATAACGATTCCTTCTTCTATCAAAACGATTGAGAAAAGTGCTTTTAGCAACTGCACGGATCTGGAAGAAGTCTGGTTTTTAGGGACAAGAGAAGAGTGGGAGAATATTGTTATCGGTGAGGACAATGTACCTCTAGAAAGATCAAATATTATTTTTGTTGCAGAAGGACTGCCGATAGTAGAAGAAAACGGGATTCTGTATTATTTGCATTCCAATTATGCCGAGATTTTTGGACATAAAACCGATTTGTCGGGTAATGCAGTTATTCCTGACGAAGTGAACGGGGTACCCGTAACGCTTATTGCAAAAAGGTCTTTTGCTTCTTGCAACGGTCTTACCGGTTTGATTTTAGGGAACAATATTGAAAAGATTGGTTCGGACGCATTTATACTTTGTGTAGGCTTGAATAATGTCTCTCTGCCAAATGGGCTGAAAGAAATTGGTAAAGCTGCCTTTTCTGGTTGCCGAACTTTAAAAAGTATCATCATTCCGGAGGGAACGGAATTGATAGGGCAGCACGCTTTTAGGCGTTGTGAAAGTTTAGAGAGCGTTTTCCTTCCTGAAAGTTTAAAGATTATTGGACAAGACGCATTTTTTGACACAGGAATCGTGCGCGCCGAATATGCAGGCTCGTCTGAAAACTGGGAGGGGGTTTCGGTTGCCGAAGGTAACGAGGAACTTCTGGCTGTCTTGACAAAGAATGACGGTGTTCGTGTAAGTGGAGTCTCGTTGGATAAAACAACGCTTGCTTTGTTTGTTGGCGAAAATGACACGTTGACGGCTACAATCACGCCCTTCGATGCTTACAATAAGGAAGTTGTTTGGGAATCCTCGAATAATACTGTTGTAACTGTAGAAAACGGACTTGTCACTGCGATCGGTGAAGGGGGGGCGGTCATTACTGTCAAATCAAAGGACGGAGGGTATTATGATTCCTGCGAAGTAACCGCGTCTTACCAAAAGTTTGAGGGGGTTACCTTTAACGGAGCAACGCACTATTATGATGCGACCGAAAAGGGGATTGTCGTCAATGGTGTCCCCGCTTTTGCAACGGTGACTTATACGAATAACAAAGGAACAGACGTCGGGGAATATCCGGCAAAAGCCGTTATCAAAGCAGACGGTTATACAACATTAGAAATAGAAGCAACATTAAAGATTTTACCCAAAGAACTGACTATTACAGATCTTTCTGCACAGTGCAAGGTATACGATGGAACAAATACTGCAACGGTTAGTGGCGGGGAATTAGACGGTGTGATAGCCGGTGACGACGTTTCTGCTGTAATGCCTACCATCGGGATTTTCGAGGATGAAAATGCGGCAAAAAATGTTTCCGTTATTCTTGAACCAATAATGCTTTCGGGATGCGATGCGGGGAATTACATTCTGGTCCAACCTACCGGTTTAAGGGCGGATATTGCCAAGCGAACAATAAAGGTTAAGGCAGATAACCATGAGGTGTTTATAAATCAACCCATCCCTTCTCTGACGTATCAGATTACTGAAGGGAATCTTGTGGATGGCGACTTGCTGACCGGTGCATTGTCGGTTAATGCAAACACGTCAGTTGTTCGCGATTACGTTATCCAAAAAGGTACGCTCTCAGCAGGGGTGAACTATAATCTCGTTTTCGTGGAAGGTACCTTGAGCGTTGTGGCGAAACTCCGGCAAAGCATTGGTTTTGAAGTCATTCCTGCCAAAACATATGGTGATGATCCTTTCAGCCTGGTTGTAACTCCCGATGAGACGTCACATCTGTCTGCATTTACTTACGCGAGCAGCGATAGTCGTGTAGCGACTGTTTCTGATGAAGGAGTCGTTACTATTTTATGTGCGGGTACAACCACAATTACAGTCGGCGAACCGGGAAACCATCGATATGCTGCTTGTGATGCCGCCCAAGTATTGACCGTAAACAAAAAAGGCGTGACTATCACTGCCTTGGATATTGAAAAAAAGACAGCAACCTTGACGGGCATTTTAGAGAGCGATGCTGCGGTTATGTTAGATTTTGATAAGGTCCGTATAGATCTAATCGGTGATGTCGGCGAAAGTGTTATAAATGTAAAAGTTACCGACTTTCTGTTGAATGGTGAAAGAAGCGAAAATTATAAAGTCTTGACGGAAGAATTTATTTCTTTTGTTTCCAGTGCAAATGTTGCTACGGTTAGTCTAACTGCCAAAAACGGTACGGTTACAGGAGACGGGGTGTATTATAAAGGGGAAACGGTGACACTGACAGCAACTCCGGACCGTGGATACTTTTTTGACGGTTGGTATGAAGGAAGTCGTCGGTTGTCAACCAAAACTTCTTATTCGTTTACGATTAACGAAAATATGTCAATTACTGCTAAATTTACTGTTTCTGATGGCGGCGGTGGCGGTGGTTCGTTTGTTCCCGCACCTGTAGTACCTGTTACACCTCCTGCAATCCCTGCCGAACCGGAAATAAATGAATGGGTTAATCCTTTCAAAGATGTCCGTTCGGATGTTTGGTACAAAGATTCCGTTTGCTTTGTTGTTGAAAAAGGACTAATGAAGGGCGCGAGCGAAACCGCTTTTGAGCCTGATGCAACACTCAGCCGTGCCATGCTTGTAACGATCTTATACCGTCATGTCGGTGAACCTGAAATTAAGGAAAAGACGGTGTTTTCAGATGTAACATCCGGTGCATATTACGAGAATGCAATCGCTTGGGCAAAGGAAAACGGTATTGTCAGCGGTGTTTCCGAAGTGTTGTTTGCACCGGAGGAAAGCATTACCCGTGAACAGATTGCTACAATTATTTATCGTTTTGCAAAGTTAAAGGGATATGATGTTGATGTCGTTAACAATGCTGATATTAGTTCGTATCAGGATAGTGATTCGATTTCTGCCTATGCTAAAGATGCATTTTCCTATGTGGTTGGTAGTGGCTTGCTTAAAGGAAAAACTGCAACCACATTGAATCCGCAGGATGTGGCAACACGCGCCGAAATGGCAACGATTCTGAAACGCTTTATTGAAATGAACTAAGTGAAAAGAGCATCCGTTTCGGATGCTCTTTTTTGATACGGGGTTGAACTTATATTAGAAGAACATTAGGGGGTTCCTTTGATAAAAAGGCGGATTATTTGTCAATTTGTAAGTTTTTGCAATATTTTTAAAAATAACTTGCATTATTAAAAAGCTTGTGATAAAATATTAACAAACTTTTTCGAAAAGAGGCGTATTAGTATGGACAAAACCTTAGCAATTCTGACTTTTATCGGTTCGCTTCTTGCACTTCTCTTTGCGGGATTTACTGCAAAAAAAGTGCTTCGGTATTCCGAAGGAAACGAGCGTATGCAGACCATTGCAGGGTACATCAGAAAGGGTGCCGCCGCTTATTTAAAACGGCAATATACTGTTGTTTCGGTATTCTTTGCAGGAATGTTCGTCATTCTTTGCATTATGGCGTTCTTTAAGCTGTTGACCCCCTTTGTTCCTTTTGCCTTTGTAACAGGCGGTTTTTTCTCCGGTCTTTCCGGTTTTATCGGAATGAAAATCGCCACTCTTTCCAACGCGCGGACCGCAAACGCTTGTCAGGAAGGGTTAAACCGAGGTTTACGCGTCGCCTTTTCCGCAGGCTCCGTTATGGGCTTTGTGGTTGTGGGTCTTGGCCTTTTGGATATTTCCATTTGGTATTTTTTACTGAAGTTTGTGTTTAATCTTTCACCTGCTGAAATCACTTCCGCAATGCTTACTTTTGGTATGGGCGCGTCTTCGATGGCGTTGTTTGCCCGTGTCGGTGGCGGTATCTTTACCAAAGCGGCGGATGTGGGTGCAGACTTGGTTGGTAAAGTCGAAGCAGGGATCCCTGAAGACGACCCCCGCAATCCCGCTGTTATTGCCGACAACGTTGGCGATAACGTCGGTGACGTGGCAGGTATGGGCGCCGACCTTTACGAGTCCTATGTAGGCTCTGTTATTTCAGCCTGTGCATTGGGTGTTGCCGCTTTCGAGGGCGTGCTGGAAATGGCTGCTATGGCAGTTCCTATGGTCCTTGCCGCTTTGGGTGTTTTGGCGTCTGTTTTAGGTACTTTCCTGGTTCGCACCAAGGAAAACGCCGACCAAAAGACCCTGCTTGGCGCACTGCGTCGTGGCACTAACTTCAGTGCAATTCTGATTGCTTTGTTGGCATACCCCGTCATCGGCTTAACCCTTGGTTGGGATCAGTGGGGGTTGTTCTTATCCGTTCTTGCCGGACTGGTTGCGGGGGTTTTAATCGGTATTACCACCGAATATTATACTTCCGATACCTATAAACCTACACAAAATCTGTCCGATACCGCTGAAACCGGCTCTGCTACCATTATTATCGGTGGTTTGGGTCTTGGTATGCTTTCTACTGCCGCACCCATTATCATTGTTGCAATCTGCATTCTTATTGCTTATTTCTGTGCGGGTGGTAATGCCAACGCCGCAAGTGGTTTGTATGGTATTGCCATCGCCGCAGTGGGCATGCTTTCTACCTTGGGTATTACTCTTGCTACCGATGCTTACGGTCCTGTTGCCGATAACGCCGGTGGTATTGCAGAAATGTCCGGCTTGGGTGCAGATGTTCGTAAGCGCACCGACGCTCTGGACTCTTTGGGGAATACCACGGCTGCTACCGGTAAGGGGTTTGCCATCGGTTCTGCTGCTTTGACTGCCCTTGCTTTGGTTGCATCTTATGTCGAGAAGGTAACCGAGAACGGTGTTTCTCCTGATATGAGTATTATGAACCCCCGCGTTTTAGTCGGTATCTTTGTCGGTGCTTGCTTGCCTTTTGTTTTTGCGGCTCTGTCTATGAATTCTGTCGGTCGCGCGGCACAAAGTATCGTTGTTGAAGTCCGTCGTCAGTTCCGTGAAATCAAGGGATTGATGCAAGGGGAGGCGGAAGCGGACTATGCTTCCTGTATTGACCTTTGTACCCGTGCAAGCTTGCGCGAGATGGTTATGCCTACCATTTTGGCAATTGTAGTTCCCGTTTTGGTTGGTCTGATCTTAGGGCCCAGCGGTGTTATCGGCATGTTGGCCGGTGCAACTGCAACCGGTTTCTTGATGGCGATCTTTATGTCCAATTCGGGCGGTGCTTGGGATAACGCTAAAAAGTTTATCGAAAGCGGTGTTCATGGTGGTAAAGGTAGTGATGCCCATAAAGCGGCTGTTGTCGGTGATACCGTCGGCGATCCCTTTAAGGACACTGCAGGTCCTTCCATTAACATCCTGATTAAACTGTTGTCCATGGTTTCCATCGTGTTCTCGCAGTTGGTTTTACATTATCATCTGTTCTGATGACGTTTGAAAACCGCCGTTTAAACGGCGGTTTTTTTATTTTTCCTATTGTGTTTTGTTTATTTTTTGTATATAATGTTGGTTATTAGAGAATAGCGGGAGGTTCTTATGTACTCCATTGTCCGTAGTGCGTTTTTAAATCAACAGGTTAAGTTATTGGAAATCGAAGCACCCCGAGTTGCCCGAAAAGCTAAAGCGGGGCAGTTTATTATCCTTCGTATTGATGAACAAGGGGAGAGGATCCCTTTGACCATTGCCGACTTTGATCCCGTAGGCGGAACGGTTACAATTATTTTTCAGATTGTAGGCAAGACCACAATGCAACTGTCGGAATTGAATGCAGGGGATTCCCTCTTGGATTTCGTCGGTCCCTTGGGCACCCCGTCCCATTTGGAAGGGTATCAAAAGGTTGCTGTTATCGGCGGCGGGCTGGGGACTGCTATTGCATATCCGCAGGCAAAGGCACTCTTTTCGACGGGAACGGATGTGGATGTTATTGTTGGATTCCGAAATGATGATCTGGTGATTCTGGAAGAGGAACTGAAACAGGTCTCTAACCGTCTTTTTATTGCGACCGATGACGGTTCTTATGGGGAAAAAGGCTTTGTTTCGGATGTATTACAACGTCTGATCGATGAAGGTAACCGCTACGATGCAATCGTTGTTATCGGGCCGTTAATGATGATGAAAGTTGTTTGCGAAGTTACCCGCCCCCACAAAATTCCAACAATTGTCAGCATGAATCCCATTATGATAGACGGTACGGGAATGTGCGGCGGTTGTCGCTTGACGGTTGGCGGAGAAACGAAGTTCGCTTGCGTTGATGGTCCTGATTTTGATGGTCATTTGGTTGATTTTGATGAAGCTATTAAACGAAGTCGCTTTTTCCGTGAAGAAGAAACCCGTTCGCGGGAGGAACATTGCCGATTGATGAGAAAGGGGGAGGCCGATGCGGAATAACGACCCTAAAAAGACCCCGATGCCCGAACAGGCCCCCGAGGTCCGTAATAAAAACTTCGGCGAGGTTGCTCTTGGCTATACCGAAGAATTAGCAATTACCGAGGCGGCTCGTTGCCTGAACTGCAAAACCCGTCCCTGTGTGGAAGGCTGCCCCGTGAATGTGCAAATTCCTGACTTTATTTCGAAAATTGTTGAAAAAGACTATGAGGGTGCTTATCAGATTGTTCGTAAAAGCAATGCTCTCCCTGCGGTCTGTGGACGCGTATGTCCTCAGGAAACCCAGTGCGAACAGCGTTGTGTCCGCGGTATCAAAGGTGAAAGTGTGGCCATCGGTCGGTTGGAACGTTTCGTTGCAGATCATCACATAAAAAACGCTAAAGAATCCGAAACCAAGTGTGAAACCAACGGCATCCGTGTTGCGGTAATCGGCTCGGGACCTGCGGGCTTAACCTGCGCAGGTGATTTGGCCAAACGCGGTTATGAAGTTACTGTTTTTGAAGCAATGCATTTGGCAGGCGGCGTTTTGATGTATGGAATCCCGCAATTTCGCCTTCCGAAAGAAATTGTTGCCCGTGAAATCGAAGCTTTAAAAGATCTCGGCGTTAAAATCGAGACCAATATGGTTATTGGAAAAATCGCCACCCTGGATGACCTTCGTGAAGAAGGGTATGAGGCGTTCTTTATCGGTACCGGTGCGGGACTGCCCGGATTTATGGGGATTCCGGGCGAAAATTTAAATGGCGTTTATTCCGCCAATGAGTTCTTAACCCGCATTAATCTGATGAAAGCTTATCGGTTCCCTGAATATGATACGCCGATAAGAATTGGCAAACACGTTGCCGTTATTGGCGGCGGAAATGTTGCGATGGATGCGGCACGTTCGGCAAAGCGTTTGGGCGCCGAAACGGTAACCGTTGTTTATCGACGTTCCGAAGCAGAAATGCCTGCCCGTAACGAAGAAATACACCATGCAAAAGAAGAGGGAATAACATTCCGACTTCTTTGTAATCCGAAAGAAATCTTAGGGGATGAGACTTTTGCCGTTTCGGGTATGCGTTGTGTGGAAATGGAGCTGGGAGAACCTGACGCAAGCGGGCGACGCCGTCCAAAGGAAAAAGCGGATTCCGAATTTATTTTACCCATCGAAACGGTGATTATGGCAATCGGTCAAAAACCAAACCGACTGATTGGTGATGGTCTGGGGGATGTAGCTCTTTATGAATGGGGCGGCATTTCCGCTGACGAAAAGGGTCAAACCAGCGTTGCCGATGTCTTTGCAGGCGGTGATGCGGTGACTGGAGCCGCAACCGTTATCCTTGCCATGGGAGCAGGTAAAGCGGCTGCCGAGGCAATGGATTCGTACTTGAAAAGCAAATGAGAGGGACACGGGAATGAGAAAATTTGCTCAGACGGCTTGCTGTATCGTCGGGAGTATAATGATCGGTTTTTTCGCTAACCGCCTGGATACTTTGACAGGAAGTTTGCTTTTTGCGTTGGGTGTCATGATCCTTGTTTTTTCAATTGTTTTTATTGCCAATAAAAAATGAATAGGTTGCCACGAACAGGACATAATAGGAACAAAAGAAAAAGGAGATGATTTCTGTTATGGATACCGTGGCTTTGATTTTAACCATCGTTGGTGCGCTGAACTGGGGTGCAATCGGCATCTTTGGGATCGACTTGGTAGGTAGCATTTTCGGCGGACAACTTGCTACATTCAGCCGCATCATTTTTACCCTGGTCGGTATTGCGGGACTCTGGTGTATCACCTTGCTATTCCGTGACCGTGAAGTGGTTGAGGAGAAAAAATGAACCAAAAAGAGGGGCGATATTTCGCCTCTCTTTTTTTATTTCCTATATTACACAAAACCCCTCCTGAGTACATAAAATGTATTGAAAAAAGGA
>JAZOOX010000027.1:0-24227 GCA_045655245.1 Clostridia bacterium
CGGGAAATCTCGTCAAACAAGGCGTCTGCAACTGTTTCCGAAACGCCATTGCGCAAAGCACCCGCGACAGTAACGGTACCATCCTCTTCCACAACACCGTGGATAAAATGCACCCGTTCTTTCTCCATAACATCCGCCTTCTTTTTTGCCATTGCACGGCGCACCAAGTCAGCCCGTCCGTAGGAGTAGCCCCCCAGAGAACGGACGATCTGCATTACTTGTTCCTGATACACGATGCAGCCATAAGTAACCGACAAAATCGGTTCCAGCAAGGGGTGAGAATAGGTGATCTGATCAGGGTTTTCTTTGTTGCGGATATAGGTGGGAATCTGTTGCATCGGGCCGGGGCGATAAAGGGAGATTCCCGCGATCACATCTTCTAAGCAGGTGGGTTTTAATTCGGTCATAAACCGTTTCATCCCCGCACTTTCCAGTTGGAACACGCCCTCCGTATCGCCCGCTGCAATCATCCGATACACTGCCGCATCTTCAAAATCAATGTGGTCCAAGTCAATGTGCTTGCCCGTTCTTTCTGCAACCGCAGCAACCGTGTCCCGTAAAACGGTCAGGGTACGAAGCCCTAAAAAGTCTGCTTTTAGCAAGCCCAACTGCTCGATATTCGCCATCGGGAACTGGGTGGTCACGACCTCCTGATTTTTCTGCAACGGAACATAGGTCACAACATCCTGTTGGGTAATGAGCACCGCCGAAGCGTGGGTGGAGGCGTGACGAGGCAACCCCTCCAAGGCACGGGCATAGTTTACCAACTCACCGTAATCGGGATTGGCGGTGATCAAATCTGCAAGGTCCCGGTCTTCGTTTAAAGCACGGTCAATGGTCATATTAAGACCAAACGGAATACGGTTAGCCAACTGGTCTACCCGTGCATACGGCAGATCCAAAACCCGCCCTACATCACGGATAACCGCCTTTGCCGCCAAGGTTCCAAAAGTGATAATTTGGGCAACGCAGTTTTGTCCGTACTTATGGGTTACATAGTCAATTACTTCCTGGCGACGCTCGTAACAAAAGTCGATATCAATGTCGGGCATGGTCACCCGTTCGGGGTTTAAGAAACGTTCAAAAAGCAGTTGGTATTGAATCGGGTCGATGTTCGTGATGTTCAGGCAGTAGGAAACAAGACATCCCGCGCCGGAACCACGACCGGGACCTACCATTATTTTTTGTTCACGGGCAAAGCGGACGAAATCCCAAACGATCAGGAAATAGTCCGAAAAGCCCATTTGTCGGATGATCGACAGTTCATAATCCAATCGCTCCTGCAGTGCAGGAGTAATTTCAGAATAGCGGTGTTTTAATCCCCTCTCCGCCAGCCGACGCAGGTACCCGTCCGCATCCGCCCCTTCGGGGAGGTCCGAAAAGTGGGGCAAATGCATTTCCCCGTCGTGTACCGTAACATGGCAACGTTGTGCAATCCGTTCAGTGTTTTCCAAAGCTTCGGGACAATCAGGGAATAGAGCACGCATTTCCTCCTCTGAAGTCAGATAAAACCGATCGCAGTCGAACTGCATCCGATCGGTATCCGTTCGTTTTTTACCTGTTTGCACACACATCAGGATATCTTGTGCATCTGCATCCTCCCGCCGAATATAATGGACATCGTTGGTGGCTACCAGGCCGATCCCCAGTTCCATTGAAAGACGTTTCAGTCCCGCATTCACCTTCGGTTGCTCGTCAAGGCCGTGGTCCTGCAGTTCCAGGTAGAAATGGTCTTTCCCAAAAATAGAAAGGTATTCCTTGGAAATCGTTTTGGCTTCTTCGTATCGTCCGTCGGACAGTAATGATGGGATCTGTCCGCTCAGGCAGGCACTTAATGCAATGATGCCGTGATGGTATTTTCGTAATAACTCCAAATCCACGCGAGGCTTATAATAGTATCCTTCCAAAAAGCCCAGCGACGACAGTTTCATCAGATTCCGATACCCTTCATCCGTCTCGGCCAACAGTACCAAATGAAATGCTGAAGCATCCATCTCGTGTAAACGGTCGTCACGATTGCGGGGAGCTACGTAAACCTCACAGCCAATAACGGGATGGATTCCTGCAGCTTTAGCCTGTTTGTAAAAATCCACCACCCCATACATAACGCCGTGGTCGGTAATCGCAATCGAGGTTTGTCCCAGTTCTTTTGCGCGTTCAATCAAGGACGGAATCCGACACATCCCGTCCAAAAGGCTGTATTGGGTATGAACATGCAAATGGGCAAACATATCTTTCACCTCTACTCAGAAAGGTTTTCTGCAATCTCGATCAGTTTTTGCAACCGGCTATACACCGCGGTTTTTCCCACGGGCGGTTGCAATTGTTTTCCCAATTCAGACAAGCTGCACGCGGGGTCATTCATTCGTGCTTGAGCCACTTCTGCCAAATCAGATCGCAGGTTTTCAAATCCCGTAATACGACAGATCTTCTCCACTGCCGCCAGTTGTACTGCGGCGGCTTTGGATTGTTTGTCAAGATTGGCTTCTTCACAATTGGAACGGCGGTTTGAAACGTTTTTGACCGTCTTTTCGATCTTGACATTTTCAAACTCCATCATATTACGGTGGGCTCCGATAATGCTTAAGAAATCGGATATTACATCACTATTTTGAAAATACGAAACGTACTTGCCGTTCCGTTGTGAAATGCGGTAATCAAGTCCAAACTCGTCCAGGATTTCGCACCAAAAATCAAATAGGTTCCGATGCCCCGTAAAGACTTCAAGGCGGTAGGATTTTTCGGGGTCAGAGATAGTCCCCGCTCCCAAAAACGCCCCCTTTACAAAAGCACGGTAGCAACAAGGGCTTTTCAAAAGATCGGGTGCAGGCAGCTTGCGGAAGAGGGGCTTGGTTTCAAACAGTTCATGCAAAAGGCTTTCCTCCGCCGTTTTGGATACGGAAACGATCTTTTTCCCATCGGTGCAGAGACGTCCGTCGCTGATGGCAATAAGGTATTCCGCCCACTGGCTGTTTCTGCTGCGGGCATATAAGTTTCCCGTTGCCGTTCGATGAGATGCAAAAAGCAATATGGCGGCAAGCTCTGCCGCTTTACAGCAATGATGTGTCGGCATCTTTTCAAAGAGTTCTGCCTTTACAACTTCCGAAAAAGACATTACCGTTTCTCCTCTGTAATAAGCCGAATGATCCTTTCGGCAATTTTGGCACTATCGTGACGTAAAACATTCCTTTTTTCCACAACGGTTGCAAACGAATCGCGCAAGACCGTAACGCCCTGTTCTTTCACACGGTCCTCGTCCAGATGGACGACTGCCGCCCGTTCCCTACGGTAGTTGCTCAAAATTTCTTCAGATACCGGCTCCTGATTCACCAAACAGAAATCGATAATTTGTCGGCCGATATGGTCGGCGATAGCCTGTAAATGGTCGGCAACATCATAACCGTCCGTTTCACCGTTTTGGGTCATCACATTACAGACATATATTTTTTTGGATTTTGAAGATGCAATCAGCGCGTCACGAATCTCCGCCGGTAACAAAACGGGAATGATACTGGTATAAAGGCTCCCGGGCGAAATAACGATCACATCTGCTTCATGAATTGCCGTGACGGCATCGGGGTTTGCGCGCAGGTCGTTGGGGTCCAAAAACACGCGACAAATTCGGGTTTTATTCTGTTTGGCGTATTCGGGGATCGCAGACTCACCCACAACCACCTTACCGTCAGCAAATTCGGCACAAAGCTGTGCATCCTCTGTTGTTACGGGTAAAACCTGACCGCGAATGGCAAGAATCTGGCTAAGGTTTTGCACCGCTTCCAAAAAACTGCCCGTTACGCCGTTCATTGCGGCAAGCATTAAGTTGCCAAAGTTTTGTCCCTTTAAACTGCCGTAAGGAAAACGGAACTTAAGTACTTCTTCCATCAAGGGCTCCGCCTGAGAAAGAGCTAAAATACAGTTACGGATATCTCCCGGAGGGAGCATCCCCAAATCCTCTCTTAATGCGCCGGAACCGCCCCCGTCATCAAACATGGTAACAATCGCCGTAATATCGTGTTCAAACGCTTTAAGGCCACGGAGCAAAGCGGGCATTCCCGTTCCGCCACCAATCACAACAATCTTCATTGGCATCCCTATTCCTTATCAATATCCCGATGATGCACCATCACGAAATATCCCTTATTTTCCAGCCATTCCGAAACTTTTTCGGCAAGATAGACCGAGCGGTGATGCCCGCCGGTACAGCCGAATGCAATATCGAGATGGTTTTTTCCTTCTTCCGCATAGTTCGGCAGTATCTCTTCCAACAGCGCCGTTAATTGATTCAAAAAACGCCCGGCAATCTCCTGCTTTGCCAAGAACTCTGCCACAGGCTCGTCCATTCCCGTCTTTTCACGGAGCTCCGGGACATAAAAGGGGTTCGGTAAAAAACGAGCGTCCAGCACCATATCGGTATCCTTGGGGATACCATACTTAAACCCAAAGGACTGAACGTTTACCGTAATGCCGTTGTATCGCTTGTTATCGCCAAAAATGGCAAAAAGCTCGAAACGGGTTCTTTTGGCAGAAAAGAAGGAAGTGTCGATCACGTGATCGGCAATATCCCGTACTGCGGCAAGATGTTCACGCTCGGCATGAAGGGCGGCAAGGATATTATTCTTCTTATTCTCTAACGGATGTCTGCGGCGGGTCTCTTTATATCGGCGGACGAGGATATCATCCTGGGCGTCCATATAAAGCACTTCGCAGGCAAAACCGCGTTCTTTTAGTTTTTGTATTTCATTAAACACTTCGGAAAACCATTTGCCGCTTCGGATATCCAAAACAACCGCAGATTTTTCAATATTCTCTGCCGCAAGACAGTTTTCTGCAAAAGACGAAATCATTGGTGCAGGCAGATTATCTACGCAATAATAGCCCAAATCCTCCAATGCGTGGATGGCACCCGTTTTCCCGGCACCGGACATTCCTGTAACAATAACAAAACGCATTTTTCTCACCTCAAGGTATAAAACGAATTTCAGGTTCTAATGTAATTCCTTTTTCTTTTTCAACGGTCGCAATGATATGTTGCATCAGTTGCTTTACGTCTTCTGCCGTTGCATTGCCGAGATTAACGACGAACCCGGCGTGTTTCTCGGACACTTGTGCATCACCAACGCGACAGCCTTTAAGACCACACTCTTCGATTAGTTGTGCCGCAAACCCGCCAATCGGTCTTTTAAAGGTACTTCCTGCACTGGGAAGTTCAAGGGGTTGTTTGGCCCGCCGTTTTTCGTTTAGTTCGGACATTTCTGCGGCAATGACATCGCGGGATGCGGGGGTTAAAGCAAGGGTAGCAGATAAAATCACGTCATCCGTTCCGCAAAAACGGCTATGACGATAACCAAAATCCAAGTCCTCCCGCCTTAACACTTTTCGGTTCCCTTCCCCATCCAGAAAGGTCACCGTTTCGATAACGTCTTTCATCTCACCGCCGTATGCACCTGCATTGATGCCGATCGCAGCCCCTAAAGTACCCGGGATTCCGTGGGCAAAGGCCAAGCCGCCCAAACCGTTTTCACAGGCAAAGTTTGCTAATTTGGAAAGGCGAACGCCTGCCGTCGCGCACAGGGTATTCCCCGCTCTCGTAACAGGCTCATCACGATGCAGTGCGACGGTTGTAATGACGATCCCTCTTACCCCATCATCTGCAACCAGCAGGTTGGAGCCGTTACCGATGATATACCACGGAATGCGCTTTTGCCGTGCAAAGCAAACAACGGCGATCAGCTCGTCTTCGGTTTTGGGTGCGACCACCGCATCCGCAGTACCGCCGATACGGAAAGTTGTGTGTTCGCGCATCCCCTCGTTCAATAAAATCCTGTCAAGCGGTAACACCGTCAACAGTTCTGTTTTCCAGTCAGACATACATTACTCCTTTAACGGTCTTTTCCTAAAAATGCGGCACCGATAATTCCCGCATCGTTTCCTAACTGTGCCAGTTCGATCCTGGTGGTAAAGCCGCCTTTGGTCTTAAAGGCGCGCTCCTCTACTTCTTTCCGCAGGGGCAAAAGAAGGTTCTCCCCCTCGTGGCTGACACCGCCGCCAATGGCAACAACCCGAGGTTGGAACAGGTTGATCAAATTGACAATGCCGATTGCAAGAAAGTGAATATAACGGTCAACCACCTCTTGTGCGGTTTCATCTCCTTCACGAGCGGCAAGAAACGCCGTCTTTCCGTTGATACGGGTTCCGCCCGCACTGAACTCCTTTAATCGGCTTTCGGGATGGGCGGCAATCGCCTCGCGGGTCATACGAACCAAAGCCGTTGCCGATGAATAGGCTTCAAAACAGCCTCTCTGACCACAGGAACAAGGTTCCCCGTCAACGTGCAAAATCATATGTCCGACTTCGCCCGCTCCGCCGTTATAGCCTTTGTGAATCTTATGGTTCAAGATAATTCCGCCACCGACACCCGTGCCCAAGGTCACTACAATCGAATCGGCATAACCTCTCGTTGCACCTGCAACGCTCTCACCCAAGGCGGCACAATTGGCATCGTTCCCCAAATATACGGGAACGCGAAGCCGCTTTTGTAATGCGTCACAAATAGGATATTCCGCAAAAGGCAGATTATGAGCACAAACCACAACGCCCTTTTCGGTATCCACGCTACCGGGTGAGCCGATACCTACCCACAAAATGTCGTTTAAGTGTACTTTTTGCTCTGCTAAAACAGACATTACCTCTGCAGCGATGTCGTCCATAATCGCTTCGGGGTCACGTTCTGCTTTGGTGGGAACGCTGCTTTTATAAAGGATTTTACCATCCTCGTCTACCAACCCCACGGCGATATTAGTACCACCTAAATCAACACCGATATACATACTGTCATCTCCTCAACTATTTTCACTTTCCAGCATTTCATTCATAATCCGCTGAGTCAAAACCTCCGCCGCATTATATCCCATTTTTCGCTGACGGTTATTCATTGCGGCAACTTCGATAATGATTGCCAAATTCCGCCCGGGGTGCACGGGAATGGTATGGGACGGAATATCAATGTCCAACACGGTGGTAATCTCCTCAACCAAGCCCAAACGCTCATACGCTTTGCCGCTTTGCCATGCTTCCAGATTGATAATCAAGTCAATTTTTTCGCTGTCACGGACAGCACCCATACCAAAAATCTTTTTAACGTCAATGATACCGATCCCCCGCAACTCCACGAAGTGACGGATGTTTTCGGGGGCGCTGCCGACCAGGGTAATATCCGAAACACGCTTGATTTCCACGGCGTCATCGGCGACCAGACGGTGACCGCGCTTGACCAGTTCCACTGCAGTTTCGCTTTTACCGACGCCGCTTTCACCCAGCAGTAAAACACCTTCGCCGTAAACCTCGACCAAAACACCGTGACGGGTGATACGGGGCGCCAATTCGGTATTCAAAAAGGCGATCAGCGCACTCATAAACCGGGAGGTCGTTGCCTGAGTGCGGAAAACAGGGATTTTATATTCTGCCGCCAACGCCAACAGGTGCGGAGCAAATTCGATACCCCGGGTCAAAATCAAAGCAGGCATCCCGACTTTAAACATTCGCGAAAGGCTTGTTAATTGCTCGTCTGGGCTTTTTTGTGTCAGATAGGTGTACTCCACGCGTCCCATTACCTGCAGACGAGTCGGGTCATAGTATTCAAAATAACCCGAAATCGGCAACCCGGGACGATTAACGTCTGAATTGCAAACCCGTATGCCGCGATAGTTTTCGGGTGCATTCAACACCTCTAATTTAAAGTTCTTTTCAATCTTTTCAAGGGTGACAAAAAATTCTGACAACAAAACCCCTTCTTTCTCTCATAGTTATTACCTTTATTATACAACAAAACTCCGACAAAAGGAATGGTTTTTAAAAATTTTTATTTTTTCAAAAAAGTACTTGCAAAATGGAGAGAAATCTGTTAGAATGTTAAATGTTCTATGTGATGATTGAGAAAAATTGGAGGTGTATCATAGATGGCAAAGTGTTCCGTATGCGGCAAGGGTGTTTCCTTTGGTATTAATGTCAGCCACTCGCACAGAAGAAGTAACAGAACTTTCAAGCCCAACATCAGACGTGTTAAGGCTGTTGTTAACGGTGCAAACAAAACTGTTTATGTTTGTGCTCGTTGCCTTCGTGCTAACAAGGTTACCCGCGCTATTTAATCCGATTTTGAAAAAGCGACTTGCTTTGCAAGTCGCTTTTTTATTTGTTAAAGTAAAAAATCACACATAACCGAATTGGCTAAATCCATCCCTCGGTCGGTCAGGCGGCAATACTTTTCCTCGTTCAGTAAAAGGCCTGCCGAAACCCATTTGCGGATCGCACTGCCAAACGACGCTTCCAACCGACAGCCAAACCGTTTTCGGAAGAGTTCCTTGTCGATCCCACGGGTCATCCGAAGCATCATCACGCAAAACTCCGAGGCTTGTTCTTCTACCGATAAAACTTCGTCGGTAGTCACGGCAACGCCATTGATATACTGTTCCAAATCTGCGGGGTGATGACATCGTTTTCCGTTTAAAAAAGAATGTGCCGCCGCTCCGCAACCATAGTATTCCCCACATTGCCAATAGTTTATGTTATGTTTGCAGGCATATCCTGCTCTGGAAAAATTCGAGGTCTCGTAACGATGATACCCGTTTCTTTGAAAAAAATCCACCGCAAGATGATATAATTCACGATCCGATTCAGCCTCCGCTTCCCGAACTCCTTGTTCATAAAACGGAGTGCCCTCTTCAACAATCAATGCATAACAGGAAATGTGTTCGGGTGACAACGCGCAAACCTGTTCCAAAGTATCGGTAAAAGTTTGCGGTGTTTGCCCGGGAAAGGCAAACATCAAATCAACATTGATATTTGTAAACCCGGCACGTCGCGCCGCCGAATAGCAGTTGTAAAACGTCTCGACCGAGTGAATCCGCCCCAACGTTTTTAATTCCTCGTCCTGCAACGACTGAACGCCGATACTCAGGCGGTTGACCCCCGCCTTTTTGATTGCGGTCAGATAGGCTTCATCGACTGTGCCCGGATTGACTTCAACCGTGAACTCTCCGCCCTTTCGAATCGGACAGGCGTCAATGACACCGAGAAGCAGGTGTAAAGGCAAACTGCTTGGCGTCCCGCCGCCGATAAAAACCGTTTCAACCATTTCATCAATAGCGGATATCTCTTCAACCAGCCGCTTTACATAGCGTTCTTTCAAGGATTCAGACTGCTCGGCCAACGAAAAGAAATCACAGTATCCGCACTTCTTTATGCAAAACGGAATATGGATGTAAAGCCCTCTGCCATTACACATATCAATCCAACTTCAAAACGGACATAAACGCTTCCTGGGGAACTTCTACCGTTCCGACCTGACGCATCCGCTTTTTACCTTCCTTCTGCTTTTCCAGCAGTTTCTTCTTACGAGTAATATCGCCGCCGTAGCACTTGGCCAAAACGTCTTTGCGCATTGCTTTTACCGTTTCACGAGCGATGACCTTGCCGCCCACGGCCGCCTGAATGGGAATCTCAAACAACTGACGGGGAATGGATTCTTTCAGTTTTTCCGCAATGCGGCGCCCGCGGCTGTAGGCACGGTCTGCAAAAACGATGAAGGACAGCGCATCCACCATCTCCCCGTTTAAGAGAATATCCAATTTAACCAGTTCGGATTTTTTATATCCCTTAAACTCATAGTCAAAGGACGCGTACCCGCGGGTGCGCGACTTTAATGCGTCAAAAAAGTCGTAGATTATTTCGTTCAAAGGCAGTTCGTAGTGTAATTGCACACGCGTACTGTCAATGTATTTCATATCAAAATAAGTGCCGCGGCGGTCCTGACACAGATCCATCACCGCACCGACAAACTCGGACGGAAGCAGAATGGTAGCATCTACCATCGGCTCTTCCATCATCGCAATTTCGCCCGCGGGAGGCATATTGGTCGGGTTGTCAATCATGACGACATCGCCGTTGGTTTTGGTAATGCGATACACGACACTGGGGGCAGTAGTAACCAAATCCAAGTTATATTCCCGTTCCAACCGTTCCTGGATGATTTCCATATGCAAAAGACCTAAAAACCCGCATCGGAATCCAAACCCAAGGGCAATAGAGGTTTCTGCCTCGAAAGCCAGTGCGGCATCGTTTAACTGAAGCTTTTCCAACGCATCACGGAGATCGTTATAACGAGCGCCGTCAGCGGGGTAGATACCGCAATAAACCATAGAGTTGACCTTGCGGTAACCGGGCAACGCCTCTTTTGCGGGATGATTCGCCAACGTAATCGTTTCGCCTACACTAACATCCCGAACGTTTTTGATGGATGCGGCAATAAAGCCTACTTCACCCGCCGAAATCCCGTTGGTATTTTCCAATCCGACAGCAGCCAGATAGCCCGTTTCGGTAACCGTGAATTCTGCCCCTGTCGCCATCATTTTAATCGTATCCCCGGGTGAAACTTTGCCATCTACCACACGGACATACACGATAACGCCTTTATAACTGTCATAATACGAGTCAAACACCAATGCCTTAAGCGGTGCATTTTCATCCCCCACAGGAGGAGGAATCAAAGAAACCACCTGTTCCAACACCGACTCGATATTGATGCCGCGTTTAGCCGAGATCAGCGGTGCATCCTGGGCATCAATGCCGATGATGTCCTCGATCTCGGTCTTGACTTCTTCGGGGCGCGCGCTGGGCAGGTCAATTTTATTGATCACGGGAACCAGTTCCAAATCGTTATCCAAAGCCAGATAAGTATTGGCAAGAGTCTGTGCTTCGATGCCCTGAGCGGCATCGACGATTAAAATTGCACCTTCGCACGCCGCCAGACTGCGGGAAACTTCATAGTTAAAGTCCACATGTCCGGGAGTGTCGATCAGGTTCAGCACATACTCCTCTCCGTCCTGTGCACGGTAGTTTAATTTGACCGCACGGGCCTTGATGGTAATCCCACGTTCCCGCTCCAATTCCATATCATCAAGCAGCTGTTCTTCCATCTCACGGGCGGTAACCTTTCCGGTCAGTTCCAGAATACGGTCAGCCAGGGTGGACTTGCCGTGGTCGATATGTGCAATAATACAAAAATTACGAATTTTGCTCTGTTCCGCCATATTTTTCTCTCCGTTTCGGATTGTTCTGTCGAATTTTTTTAATTATATCATACTTTTTTAAAAAAAGAAATAAAAATTTATTGATTTTGTGTGAATATTTTGGTATCTTATTAATATATGCATAATTGTGTTGCGAAAGGATTGAAAACCAATGAAAGTTAGTAAGTTACTGATCCCCACCTTACGTGAGGTTCCGGCAGAGGCGGAAATCGCCAGTCATTGCCTGATGCTCCGTGCAGGTTATATGCGCAAACTGGCAGCAGGCGTATACTCCTATCTGCCGCTGGGACTCCGTACCTTAAAGAAAATCGAGAACATTGTCCGTGAAGAAATGGACCGTGCAGGGGCACAGGAGCTTCTGATGTCTGCCCTCCTCCCTGCTGAATTCTATCAAAAATCGGGGCGTTGGGACGTGTTCGGCTCCAGCATGTTCCGTTTAAAAGACCGCAACGGTCGCGATTTCTGTTTAGGACCCACCCACGAGGAAATCTTTACCCAAACGGTGATTAACGAGGTTCGCTCTTACAAAGAGTATCCCATGACCTTATACCAGATCCAGACCAAGTATCGTGACGAGCGCCGTCCCCGTTTTGGCGTCATCCGGGGTCGCGAGTTTGTGATGAAAGATGCCTATAGTTTTGACCGTAACGATGCTGAACTGGACCAGTCCTATCAGGCAATGTACAAGGCCTACTGCCGCATTTTCGACCGTTTGGGTCTGGATTACACCGTGGTTGATGCTGACTCCGGTGCAATGGGCGGCTCGGGTTCTCAGGAGTTTATGGTCAAATCCGACATTGGGGAAGACGGCATTGCTTTCTGTGAAAAATGCGGTTACGCCGCCAATTTTGAAAAAGCGGTCTGCACCGTTGTCAAATCGGACAACAAACCCGAACAGTTGCCCATGCAAAAGGTCTCTACCCCCCATGTTCGTACCATTGAAGAACTGACCGATTTCTTAAAAACCACCCCCAAAGCGTTTGCAAAGACTCTGCTTTATCGTGCCGATGACAAGATTGTTGCCGCAATGGTCCGCGGCGATCGCGAATTAAACGAGGTCAAACTGCAGAACAAGCTGGGGTGCATTGAGCTGGAAATGGCAGATGCCGATACGGTTTGCCGCATCACCAACGCGGCAGTCGGTTTTGCAGGACCCGTAAACCTCCCCATCGAGGTTTACTGCGATCTGGAAGTTGCCGAAATGGTCAATATGGTTGTCGGTGCCAACGAGACCGACTTCCATTTCGAGAACGTCAACATCAACCGCGATTTCACCCCCACCGCTGTTTTAGACCTGCGCCTGATTGAAAAAGGTGATCCTTGCCCCCACTGTGGCGAACCCATGGGTGTTGCTCAGGGCATCGAGGTTGGTCATATCTTCAAGTTGGGTACCAAGTATTCGGATGCGCTGGGGTTGAAGTTCCTGGACGAAAACGGCGAAGAAAAGACGGTTACTATGGGTTGCTACGGTATCGGCGTCAGCAGATGTCTCTCCGCTGTGTTGGAACAGAACAACGACGAAAACGGTATGATTTGGCCCGTCGCCATTGCGCCCTATCAGGCAATCATTGTTCCCGTCAACTATAACGATCCGTTGCAGTCGAAAATCGCAGATGAGATTTACGAGTCCTTACAAAAGCAGGGTGTTGAAGTGTTGCTGGACGACCGCGACGAACGACCCGGTGTAAAATTTAAAGATGCTGATTTAATCGGTATCCCCGTTCGCATCACCGTAGGTAAAAAGGCTGCTGAAGGTCTGGTCGAGTACAAGTTGCGCACCGACTCTGCCCCCTGCGACTTATCTGTTGAAGATGCTGTAAATACCGCTGTTTCGTACATTAACGAAAACCGCTGAGAGGAGACTTATCATGAGTGTTTTTGATGAATTAAAGGCCCGTGGCCTGATTGCACAAATGACCCACGAGGACGAGATCCGCACCTTGCTGGAAAACGAGAAGGTTACTTTCTACATCGGATTTGATCCTACTGCAGACAGTCTGCACGTCGGACATTTCCTGCAGATGGTTGTTATGGCACATATGCAAAAGGCAGGTCACCGTCCCATTGCTGTTATCGGTGACGGTACCGTTATGATCGGCGACCCCACCGGTAAGACTGATATGCGCCGCATGATGGGGCGTGAAGAAATCGAAGCAAACGCCGAAAAGTTTAAAAAGCAGTTGTCCAAATTCATCGACTTCAGCGACGGAAAAGCGTTGATGGTCAACAACGGCAACTGGCTACTCCCCTTGAACTATATCGAGTTTTTGCGGGAAGTCGGCGTTCATTTCTCGGTCAACCGCATGCTGACTGCAGAGTGTTTTAAATCCCGTTTAGAGCGCGGTCTGTCCTTTATCGAGTTCAACTATATGCTGATGCAAAGTTACGACTTCTTAAAGCTCTATCGTGACTATGGCTGTAAGATGGAGCTGGGCGGTGACGACCAGTGGTCCAACATCATCGGCGGTGTTGAACTGATCCGTCGTACAGAAAGCGCACCTGCCTATGGTATGACCTTCACCCTTTTAACCACCAGTGAAGGCAAAAAGATGGGTAAGACCGAAAAGGGCGCCCTGTGGTTAGACCCCGAAAAGACTTCGCCCTACGAGTTCTATCAATATTTCCGTAACATCGGCGACCAAGACGTTATCAAGTGCCTGAAACTGTTGACCTTCCTTCCCTTGGAAGAGATCGACGAACTGGCAAAACTGGAAGGCAAGGACATTAACATCGCTAAGAAGAAGCTGGCGTTTGAAGTAACCAAGATGATTCACGGCGAAGAAGAGACGGTCAAGGCACAAGAAGCTGCGGAATCCCTGTTCGAAAAGGGCGGTCACTCGGACAATATGCCGACTGTTGAACTAGCAAAGACTGCCGTTGATGCTTCGATTGCCATTTTGGACTTACTGACCCAAACGGGCATTATGCCGTCCAAGAGCGAAGGTCGCCGTCTGATTCAGCAGGGCGGTCTCTCTTTAAACGATGAAAAGGTAACCGAAATTGAGCGTATGGTTACTGCAGCCGATTTTGCAAACGGCTATGCAGTTGTAAAGTGCGGCAAGAAGAAGTTCTTCCGCATCAACCTGATATAATGGAGAAGAAACCCTCCCTTTGGGATCTGTTCTTTACCTTTGCCAAGATCGGCGGCGTAACCTTCGGGGGCGGAATTGCAATGCTCCCCATTTTGGAACGCGATCTGGTAGAACAACGGACATGGATCACAAATGACGAACTGACCGATTGCTATGCAATCGGTCAATGTACGCCCGGCATTATTGCAGTAAATGTTGCCACCTTTGTCGGCTACCGCCAGCGGGGTGTTTTGGGCAGTATTATCAGCACATTGGGCATGGTTACCCCCTCGCTGATCATCATTACCTTAATTGCTGCGTTTTTGTCGAACTTTGCCGAAATCCCCTTGGTCCGAAACGCCTTTTGGGGAATTCGCATTGCCGTTGCCGCAATCATCGTGAATACCGTTACCAAGTTGTTCTCGAAAAACGTAAAAGGCCGAATCGGTATTTTTATATTTTTCTTTTCGTTGCTCGTTTTATTATTCACCACCACTTCTCCCGTTGTGGTTATCGTCATTTCTGCATTAATCGGGATTTTGGTACGTGCAAAGGAGTGGCGTAAATGATCTGTCTGGAACTGTTTTTTGAATTCTTTAAAATCGGGTTGTTCTCTTTCGGCGGCGGTTTGGCAACCATCCCCTTCTTAAATGCATTGGCAGACGCGCGCCCCACCTGGCTGACCCGAGAAGCCATCATCGATATGCTCGCCGTGTCCGAGTCTACCCCCGGACCCATCGGCGTTAACATCGCTACTTATGTCGGCTTTGACCTTTACGGAATTTGCGGCGGTTTGGCGGCCACATTGGGACTGATTACCCCCTCGATAATCTGCATTTTGCTGATTGTCCGCATCTTAGACCGTTTCCGCGACTCCAATGTCGTACAAAATGTTTTTGTAGGCATTCGTCCTGCGGCGGTGGGGTTGATTGGGTGTGCCGCTGTTGAAGTACTGCGGGAGTGTTTTATCAACCTTTCGGCTTGGGAAGCAAGAGCGTTTACCCAGTTGTTCGACTGGTGGGGACTGTTATTCTTTGGCGCACTGCTCTTTTTAAGCAACAAAATCAAAGCACATCCCGTTTTATTCATCGCCATCGGCGGTGTTGTGGGAATGATAAAAGGACTGTTTTAAAACAGTCCTTTTTTTATACTCTTTCCTACAGCAAATTCGGGATTCAAATAGTCATTCAGTTTTCCGGAAAGCAACCGTTCAATCCTTGCACCGCCCGAGGTAAACCGCACCTCTACCAAGGCGCCGTTCAGCTTCATGGGGCGCACTTCCTCCTGAAACTCCGACGGTGGAAAAAGCTCCTCTATGGGCAGGATAGAATACATCATTAGACTCTCCCCTCCTCGATTAAGGCATTAAGACGATCGAGGGCGGTAGCGATTCCGCCCACTTCGTCAATGATACCGCAGTCCACTGCATCTTCGCCAAACAAGACGGTTCCCACATCGTTTGCCATCTCCCCCGTTTTCAGCATCAGTTTGCGAAACGCCTCGTCACTGATATTGGAGTTCGAGGAAACGAAACGAATAATTCGTTCTTGCATCTTTTCGAAATACTCAAACGCCTGTGGAACACCGATAATGGTGCCGTTCATCCGTACAGGATGTACCGTCATCGTGGCAGACGGCGCAATCAACGAATATTTAGCGGACACCGCAAGGGGGACACCGATGCTGTGTCCGCCGCCTAAAACAATGGAAACGCTTGGCTTTCGCATCGACGAGATCATCTCTGCCAATGCAAGCCCGGCCTCGACATCGCCGCCCAGCGTATTAATCAACAACAAAAGTCCGTCAATTTCTTTGTCCTCTTCCACGGCGATGAGTTGCGGGATCATATGTTCGTACTTGGTGGTCTTGCTTTGCGGCGGCAAAAGAATATGCCCTTCGATCTGACCGATAATGGTAAGGCAATGAATGTTTTTGTTGTGACTGACGATTTTTGCAGTTCCGTCCTGTTCTACTTCTTCGTCTTCACAGTGCTTGTCTTTTTCTTGTTCGCTCATAAAACCGCTCCTTTTTGGTTCTTTGGTTAGTATAAGTCAAACATTTTTAGAATATACGGTTGTCAATTCAAAAGAAATATGTTATAATAAACGACAAGAAAAGGAGGAACTCCTTATGCCGATTAAAATTCCCAACCGCCTTCCGGCGACACAAATCTTAAAATCCGAAAACATCTTTGTCATGAACGAAAAACGGGCATCCAAGCAGGATATCCGTCCCCTTCGTATCGTGATTTTAAACTTGATGCCCACTAAAATCATTACCGAGACCCAATTGCTTCGGGTATTAAGCAACTCGCCTCTACAGGTGGAAGTTGACTTACTTCGCACTGACACCTACCAGTCCAAAAACACTCCCGAAGAACATTTAGCGTCCTTTTATCGTACTTTTTCGGACATTAAAGGCCGCAAGTATGACGGGATGATTATTACGGGCGCACCTGTTGAGCTGTTGGACTTCGAGGACGTCCAGTACTGGGACGAACTGAAGGAGATTATGGAATGGTCCAAGACCAACGTCACCTCCACCTTCCACATCTGCTGGGCGGCGCAAGCGGCACTCTTTTATCACTATAACGTTCCCAAGTACAACCTGCCGGAAAAGTGCTTCGGCATTTTTGAACACCGGGTTAAGAGCAAGAGCAAAAAGCAACAGCTTTTAAAGGGCTTTGATGACCGTTTCTGGATCCCCCACTCCCGCCACACCGAGGTCCGCATTGAGGATATCGAAAAGGTCCCCGAACTGGAAATCCTTTCGGTTTCGGAAGAAGCAGGTGTCTACTTGGTGGGCACCCGTGACGGACGGCAAATTTTTGCCACGGGCCACGCTGAGTACGACCGCGAAACCCTGGCATCCGAATACTTCCGCGACAAGGACAAGGGCTTGGATATCGCTGTTCCCAAGCACTATTTCCCCGACGACGATCCCAAGAAAAAGCCGACCATGCAATGGCGCGCCCATGCAAACCTACTCTTTGCAAACTGGCTTAATTACTACGTTTATCAGATTACCCCCTACGATCTGGATAACATCCAATAATAAAAAGCACCCTTTCGGGTGCTTTTTATTTTATCCATATTCCCGCTTCGTCAGGTGCCAGGGCATTTCCTTTGCCAATGACCCTGCGGTAGTTTTTAAAGTCGGTGGTGATCGTTTCAGACCCACGATTGACACCAATGATGACCGATTGTTTATTGTCGTACCGTTCATAAAACAAAGCGCCGTTTTCAGTGTGTAAAAACCTGGTTTTTCCCTCGCGAAAAACGGGGGTTTTATGGCGGAAGGAAGAAAGTTCTTTGACCCAAGAAAGCAATTCTTCATTTTCTTCCCCCCACGGGAAGGTCCTGCGGTTAAAGGGGTCGCGCCCCCCTTCCATTCCAACTTCATCCCCGTAATAGACACAAGGGACACCGGGCAGGGTGAATTGAATCGCAAACGCCAGTTTAAGGCGTTCTTCCGCTCTTTTGCGAGATGTCTCGTCCAGCTTAAGAAGAGACAGGGCTTCTCGGTCCTCGGGGACGTACTCCATTCCCAAACGAGTCAAAATACGAGGGGTATCGTGGGTACCTAAAGTGTTCATCAATGTGTGCACCACACAGGTCGGGTAATGGTCTAAAACGGACATTACCGTTTCCGAAAAAGCTTTTGCATCCCCTGATTTGACAAAATCGCAGACTGCATTTTGGAAGGGATAGTTCATAACACTGTCCAGTTGTTTCCCCCCAAAATAGCGGCGGCGGTTACCGTATGCAATTTTATTGGAAGCATCCTCCCACACTTCGCCGATGATCAGTGCTTCGGGGTCGACTTCCTTGGCGGCGGTGCGGAGCGTATCCAAAAATCCGTCACTCAACTCGTCGGCAACGTCCAGACGCCAACCGCCGATACCGCGACGGAGCATAGACGGCACTACCCCCATTTTCCCTAAAATCAAGGATTCGAAGGCGGCGCTGTCTTTGCGGACGGTGGGCAAGGTATAGATTCCCCACCAACTTTGGTAGGTGCCGTCGTCGTTGAAGGAATACCAGTCACGGTAAGGTGATTCTTTCGACTGTGCTGCGCCAAGGGTATCATACTTGCCTTTTAAGTTGAAATAGCGGCTATCCGAGCCGGTGTGGTTAAATACGCCGTCGCAAATGATGCGGATGCCGTAGGCTGCAGCTTCGTCAATCAGACGAGTTAGATCGTCGAAAGTGCCGAAAGCGGGGTCGATTTTTTCGTAATCCCCCGTATCGTACTTATGGTTGGAATAAGCTTCGAAGATCGGACTTAAGTAGAGTGCAGTAACCGACAGGCTATTCAAGTACGGAAGTTTTTGTCGAATGCCGTCCAGATTACCGCCGAAAAAGTCACAGTTTAAGATTTCACCCTCCTCATTGGGCCGAAAAACGGGGTCTTCGTTCCAATCGTTGTGATAGACCGCATCCTCCCGCTTAGGTGTATCGTTACCCTTGGCAAAGCGGTCTACAAAGATATGGTAATATAACCCGCCGCGAATCCAATGGGGCGTATCGAAGTCTGGTTGATAGACCGTTTGCTGGAAGGTGTTTGTGGTATCAAACACAAAATCGTTCCGGCGCATGGTAACACGGTAAAAATACAGTCCCGGACTGTCCACGGTCAGGCGGCAGGAATATTCATCATACATTCCGTTCAAGCCGACCCATTCCATCGGATAAACCACCTCGTCCTCTCCGTCTTTTTGGAAACGGAGTTCGCAAACACCAAAGACCGAGCGCAAAACGCGGGCACGGAAATTCAGCGCTGTACCGAAAGGGACAGCGCCGAAAGGTGTTTTATCCTGATTGCAATAGGGATCAAAGTTTATCATTGACAATCGGTCCTACATTCCAAATTTTTTCGCAATACTCGCGAATACTACGGTCAGACGAGAAGCGGCCTGCTTTGGCGATGTTGACCAAGGACATCCGATTCCAATGGATGGGGTCTTGGTAAGCCTGAGTAGCACGGTCGTGTACCCGCAGGTAATCGGCGAAATCGCCCAAACACATATAGGGGTCACTGACAGGTCTGCCGTCCAGAAGATAATCGGCGATATCGGCATAGCTTTCGCCGTTAAAGCCGAGCTTTAAGCGGTTGATGACACGGGCAATGGTGGCGTTTTGTTCATAATAGAACCGAGGATGGTAGCCCGTTGCCCACATGTTCTCTACCTGGTCTTCGTGCATACCGAATACAAAAATGTTTTCGTTGCCAACAGCCTCGTAAATTTCTACGTTGGCACCGTCCATAGTACCCAGTGTGACGGCACCGTTAATCATCAATTTCATATTACCCGTACCACTGGCTTCCTTACCGGCTAAAGAAATCTGTTCGCTGATTTCGCTGGCAGGGATAATAACTTCCGCCAATGAAACATTATAGTCTTCCATAAAGACAACGTTGAGCTTTTCGGCGATCTTGGGGTTTTTCTTGATGTCCTGACCCAAATCGTAAATCAGCTTCATGACCCGCTTAGCGTGATAGTAACTGGGTGCCGCTTTTGCGCCGAACAAGAAGGTTTGCGGTTGCATTTCCATGTCGGGGTTATCCAGCAAATCCAGATACAGGGCAATAATCCGCAGGGTGTTTAACAGTTGACGCTTATACTCGTGCAGACGCTTGATTTGTACGTCAAACAGTGTATCGGGCGAAATGGTGATGCCCGAGCGCTTCTTCAGTACCTTTGCAAGGCGCTCCTTGTTTTTGTGTTTGATTTCGCCAAGGCGTTTCAAAACGGTTTCGTCATCTTGGAATTTCAGGAGTTCTTCCAATTTTTCGGCGTCTTTATCATATCCGGTACCGATACATTCATCCAACAGAGCACAAAGGTCGGGGTTGGACTGACAAAGCCAACGGCGGTGAACAATGCCGTTGGTAACATTGGTAAACCGTTCGGGGTACAGGTTATAAAAATCGTTGAATACGCGGTTTTTCAAGATGTCCGAGTGGATGCGAGCAACACCGTTAACCTGATGGCTACCGACAATGGCAAGGTTTGCCATACGAACTTTCTGCTGAGACAGGATAGACATCCGTTCGATCTTATCCCAGTTACCGGGATACCGCTCCCAAAGCTGAGCACAGAAACGGCGGTTGATCTCCTGAACCAACTGATAAATACGGGGCAGGATGCTGGAGAAGAGGCCTTCGTCCCAGACTTCCAAGGCTTCCGCCATAACGGTATGGTTGGTATAGCCTACCGTGCGGGTGACCAAATCCCAAGCCGCCTCCCAAGAATAACCGCACTCATCCATAAAGATACGCATCAGTTCGGGAACGACCAGAGCAGGATGGGTATCGTTGATATGAATAGCAACTTTTTCGGGGAAGTTTTCCAGGGTTTCGTATGCCTTTAAGTGGCGAGTAACGATGTTCTGCACAGAAGCAGAAACCATAAAGTATTGCTGACGGAGACGCAGGAGCTTGCCTTCGGTGTGGTTATCGGCAGGATAGAGCACCTTGGAAATGGCTTCCGCACGGTTGTTCTCCTCCATCGAACGCAGATATTCGCCCTGAGAGAAAAGGTTTAAGTTTACGCTCAAAGGCGCCTGGGACTGCCATAAGCGCAGTACCGTTACCGCATCCGCGTCCTTGCCCGAAATCATCAGGTCATAGGGGATTGCCTCGACGGTGGTGTACTGGTAGTGGTTGACGCAGAGACGATCGTTGTACCACTTTTCTTCGATATGCCCGTCGAAGTGGACTTCTGCCTTTTCGTCAGGACGTGCTACAAGCCACGCCTTGCCTTCAGGCAGCCAAATGTCAGGGAACTCGGTTTGCCAACCATCGACAAATTTTTGCTTGAACAGACCGTATTCATAAAGAATAGAATGGCCCATGGCAGGGTAGTTTTGGGTGGCGAGACTATCCATAAAACAAGCGGCAAGACGGCCCAAACCGCCGTTGCCCAGACCGGGGTCGGTCTCGATGGACTCCAGTTCGCTCAGGTCGGTGTCATAATCGGCAACCGCTTCGGCAAACACTTCGGTCAGACCCAGGTTGCTCAGGTTGTTGCGCAGGGACTTACCGATTAAGAATTCCATACAAAGGTAATAAACGGTTTTCCCCCCTGCCTTTTTGACCTGCTCCTGATAGGCACTGCTCTTTTTTTGCAGGATGTCCCGCACGATCAGCGCGACACACTGATAAATCAGTTCAGGGGTTGCCTGGTCTGCGTTGGTGCCGAAATGGGTGGCAAGTTTTCCTTCAATCAGTTCCTTTACTTCTTTTTTGGTTAGTTTTTTCATGTTGCCTCCGTACTGTCTTAAATATCGTTATAAAGCGCAAGGTAAGACTGCGCAGACCTTGCCCAAGTGAAATCGGTTTGCATGCCGCGATTCCGAATCTTTTTAAACTCGTCGGGGCGGTCAAAGTACAGGTAAACGCCGCGGCGGATGTTATCCAGCATCACATCTGCATTGTATTCGTAGAAGGTGATACCAATGCCGTTTTCTTCGCCGCAATCGATAATCGAGTCCCGCAACCCGCCAACCTGACGGATGATCGGCACTGCGCCGTAGTGAGCGGCAATCATCTGTGCCAGACCGCAAGGCTCGCTTTCGGACGGCATTAAGAAGAGATCTGCCCCCGAGTAAACACGGTGTGCCAATCCAGCATCAAAGCCAATGTAAGTGCGGAGTTGGTCAGGGAATTCGTCCGAAACATCGCAGAGATAGTGTTCGTACGCATAGTCGCCCTTTCCTAAAACAACTACCTGAACCGGCTTTTCGGTCTGTAACAACGAGCGAATGGACGCGGTAACCAGGTCCAATCCCTTATGCTTTACCATGCGGGTGATCATGGCGATCAGGACCACATCATCCCTTACGGGCAGGCCGAAAAACTGCTGAATCTCGGCTTTGTTTTTCCGTCGCTGGACGGTTGCTGTCCGAACCGAGAAGTTCTTATGCAGATACGGGTCGGTTTCGGGATTATAAACATCGGTGTCGATACCGTTTAAAATCCCCCACATTTTATGGGCATTGCGCCGGATGATCGGTCCCAATCCCCGGGAAACGGTATCGTCGTGCAGTTCCATGGCGTAAGTGGGGCTAACGGTGGTCAGGCGGTCGCAACACTCGATGGCGCCTTTGACCAAGTTGATGTCCCCTTCGAACTCGATGATTTGGCCATGCCATCCGTAAAAACCAAATAGGTCTTCTGCCACCTCCAGACCGAAACGGCCCTGGTATTCGATATTATGGATTGTGAAAACGCTTTTGATCGCATTGTAACGTCCGTCTCCGCCAAAATGTGTACGCAGGTAAATGACCGATAACGCCGACTGCCAATCATGTGCGTGAAGAATATCGGGGAAGAAGTCGATCAGCGGCAGACATTCCAGCACTGCTTTTCCAAAAAATGCAAAGCGCTCCCCGTCATCAAACTCTCCGTATGCCGCATTACGGTCAAAATAATACTCGTTGTCCACGAAGTAGTAACGAACTCCGTTGGAGACCGCCGTTAGGATCCCGCAATATTGCTTTCTCCAGGAAAGTTGTACCTGGGTACTGCCCACGAACTCCAAAGAATCCGAAAATTTTTCTTTTACGGCACGGTACAAAGGCAAAATAACCCGTACATCCATATCACTTTCGGCAACCAACGTTTTCGGCAGAGCGCCGACCACTTCGCCCATTCCACCCGTGGTGATAAATGGCATTGCTTCCGAAGCAACGAAGAGAATTTTTTTCATATTTCCACCTCAGATTTTTTTGTTTTTCCCAATATAGAAAGGGGCATTTTCGTAGGTAAGGATATTGCGCTCGGGCTGGATGCTGACGTTTTTATCGGTAACGACCCAGTTTAAGCAGGTCCCCTCTCCTACAACTGTATTCTGCATCAGAATGCAGTTTTTTACGACACAGTTTTTTGCAATATGAACATTTCTGAAAATAATGCTGTTTTCCACCGTTCCTTCAATTTTGCATCCATCGGCAACGATGGAGTTGCTGACACGAGCATCGTCACCGTACTTGGTCGGCACCGAGTCACGGACTCTGGTATAAATGGGCGGCTGGTTGTCGTAAAACAACGAATGCATCTTGTTCATATCCAGCATTTCCATATTATGCTGAACATAGGAGGGTAACGACTCAATATGGGCAGAGTATCCCTCGTGTCGGTACGCCATAATTTTCAAGTGACCGCAATCTGCCTTTAACATTTCACTGAAACGAGAAACGTCTTCCAGCACCGAGCGGTCCAAGAAATCCAACAGGGTTTCCTTGCTCATGACCCAGTTGCCCAAGCCCACGGGGTATTCCCCCGCAACTTCGGGGTGGATCAGGATCTTGTTGATGCGGTTGTCCCCGTCCATGCCATAGATCAGGCTGTGGCGGGAAAACTCAGGCAATGTTTCGCGGTTGGCATAGACTGCCGAAATATCCGCTTCGTTTTCGCGGTGCCATTCGATGACATCACGGTAATCGATGTTTAACACACTGTCACAGTCGCAAAGGACGATGTATTCGGCATCCGTCTCCTGGATAAAATCACGCATCCGCCGCAGAGCGTCCAAACGGCCGCGGAAAAGCCCGTCGTTCTCATCGGTAACATAGGGTGGGAAAACCATAATCCCGCCGCTTTTGCGGGACAAGTCCCAGTCCTTTCCCGAACCGATATGCTCCATCAAAGACTGATAGTTGCTTTTGGTGACAACGGCAATTTTAAAGATTTCCGAATTCACCATATTAGACAAGCAAAAGTCGATCAGGCGGTAACGGCCTGCAAAAGGAAGAGACGCCACCGTCCGTTTGGCAGTGAGCTCGGCAATGCCCCACTCGTGAATGTCCGAAAAAATAATCCCTAATGCTTTCATGGCTCTCCCTCCTTAGTTCCGATCTGCTTCTAACATTTCGCCGCCAGCAACCTTTTGGTTGTTGCCAATAACAACGTGGTCTGCAACCAACGCAACATCACAACCCGAATCGCGGGGTGCGCCTACCGAAGCGTTCTCGCCCACGACACAGTATTCGTCCAAAAGGGCATATTCCACCCGGGCGTGTTGGCCGATCTTACAACGACGCATAATGACCGGGTGGCGAACGACTGC
>JAZOOX010000028.1:0-32697 GCA_045655245.1 Clostridia bacterium
TCCCAACCGGGAATAAAGGGTGCACAAAAGCCTGCCATATTTTTGTAGCGGACAATAAAGTCCTTCAGAATCTTGTTCAGTGCGTGACCCATATGCAAATTACCATTCGCATAGGGAGGACCGTCGTGTAAAGTAAAGGACGGTTTTCCTTGATTCTTCTTTAAGATCTCTTGATAAAGGTCTGCTTTCTCCCATTCAGCCAAAAAATCAGGCTCACGTGCAGGCAACGAAGCACGCATGGGGAAT
Source organism: Clostridia bacterium (assembly GCA_045655245.1). Lineage (GTDB taxonomy): Bacteria > Bacillota > Clostridia > RGIG8785 > RGIG8785 > RGIG8785. Next base: position 247 of record JAZOOX010000028.1, read on the forward strand.
TCGGTTTTCGGCAGGTTGATTGTCTTGTTGTAATCTTTTTCCATACCTTTCTCCTTTCAAACAAAAAGCGCCCCTGAAAAGGGACGCAAAATTCTTGCGCGGTACCACCCACATTGATTTCATACGAAATCCACTTACAGGCTCCTATAAGCCCTTGCCGTTAACGGGGCTGCCGCAGATTCTTACTCAAAAGTTTCAGAATCCGTGCTCAAAAGCGATTCACAATAACAGGCATTGTTGCTCTTGCACCAAACGGCAACTCTCTGAACTGTTTCTGTTAATGTCGGTCTTTCTCACTGCATTTCAAAGACATTATACCATTTTTTTCGATTTTGTCAACCCTTTTTAACAACGTCAAGCGTCCGTGCAATCAAATCGTCAATATCGGCAAGGGAAACGGTTTCTCTATCTGTTCCCCGTCGGACGACAGGAATCTTCATGGAAGCAACCATAAACCCGCCCTTTTGCTTCATTAGGGTTGCTGCAAGGGACGGCTTTTCTTCGCAAACCAATCGGTTTTCAAAACAACTTGCAAAACGTTGCTTCAGCACCAACGGCATAATATAGGCGCCATCTTTTAAACAAAGTATTGCACCATCCCCCACCTTAAAACGATCATTTTCACAAAGCTCAATCAGGGTATACGCGTCTGCGCCAACAGGTATCTCGCCGTATGCGCCACGATGTCTCAAGGCGGTTTGTGCCAAGGCAACGAAGGTCAAAGAACGGTCGTCTGCGCAAAGCTGCTCGGACAGTTTAAGCATCGCAAAGAGCGCTCCGTTTCTGGTTGTAACGGACTTTCCTTCTATCGAAAAAGGAACCGTTACTTCCGCAACCGAGGGGACTTTTATCACACCGTCAGAGGTTTTAAAAAAAGATCCTTCGGGATGCTTTTCGTCTTTATGAAAACTACCGCAAACACCATCTGCACTCCGTCCGTTGCACCCATCCGACACCTTAAAGTCCGTCGCCAGTTTGGTATAGAAATACGAGCCGTCCTCTTTTTCAACGTTCAGAAATGCACCTGGCACATCCATCGGGGACAAAAATACCAAATGTTCCCCCGTTCCCGCCTTATGCGCAATCACGTTCCCAAGGCGATCTACGTGTACATCGTAATACTTTGAAAGGAAGCGTGCAACCACTTCCCGTATTTCCTCTTCATACCCGCAGACTGAAAAAGATTCGTTTAATTGTTTGAGTAATTCCATACATGCTTCTCCAAATCTTTTAAAAACTTTACTGCCAAATCAATTCCTGCCCGATAGTCACTCCGTGAAGCGATCGAAAAAGGCGTGTGCAAATAGCGGCAGGGTACACTGAACACTGCAACGGGAATCCCGTCATTCGAAATACTGATACTACCGCAATCATTACCGCCGTAAGTCTGATTTTTAATTTGTACGGGAATGCCGTCTTCTTCTGCAAGGGAGACCAGTTGTTCTCGCAATTTATGCGGATACAGTGTATAAGCATCTGCAACAGACAAAGCGATTCCTTGACCCAGTTGGGTAACCTGTTGTTGGGGTAAAACATTGGGGACATCATTGCAAGTAGTTGTTTCAAACACAAAGGCAATGGTCGGTTTCAGAACCCGGGCAGCTACTATTGCGCCGCGAACGCCCGTTTCTTCCTGAACTGTAAAACAGGCGGTAAGATCATAGTTTTCCGGGGTGAAACGGTTTAAAATCTCAAGAATGGCACAACATCCCAAACGGTCATCCAAGGCTTTTCCGCAAAATCGGTCTTCCGTCTCTGAAAAGGCGGTTTCAAAAGCTGCGTATTCCCCTAACGCGACCATTTCCTTTGCTTCATCGTAATTTCTTGCACCAATGTCAATCGCCAACTTTATCAAAGGAATCTCTTTCTTTTTCTCCTCCTCCGACAGCAAGTGTACAGCAACGGCACCGATTACGCCGCGTAGACCATTGCGCCCGACGATGACACGTTTCCCCAAAAAGCAGGATGTTGACATCCCGCCAACAACCTGAAATCCGAGTGTTCCGTCCTCGTATATTTTCGAGATGATAAAACCGACTTCATCCATATGCGCACAAAGCATGACCTTAGCCGCGGAAGCAGACTTCCCCTTTTTAGAGGCATACAAATTTCCAAACCCATCAGTTGAAACGTTGCAGTCCTCCGGTAAATACGAGCAAATCAGTTCACGAACTTCGTCCTCATAACCGGAAGGCCCAAAAACCTCGCTCATTTTTTGTATCACAGCGACCACCTCCCGACACACGCGGTCAAAAGCGAAACTGCAGAATCAGCATCTTTTATATCAAACTGTTCCACGGGCGTGTGCATATAGCGAATGGGTAACGAAACCATTACGGTCGGTAAGCCGCAACCCGCCAACTGCAATGTCCATGCATCCGTTCCCGAGGAACCGCCCATTACTTCCACCTGATGCGGAATGTGTTCTTTTGTTGCGATGTCAATCATCTCTAAAGCGTACTTTCGCGCAACACTGGGCCCCATCCCAATCGCAGGACCGCCACCGCAAAGGAAGGTGCCTTCGGTATCGTTATGACTTTGACCGAAGGTAACATCCAAGACAATTGCCAGATCAGCGGAAATTTTGCTTTCAGCAATCAGTGCTCCCATATGCCCGATTTCTTCTTGAACAGCAAACAAGACGGTCAAATCGGCATCCGTTTCCGTCACTTCTAAAAAAGAAAGCAGGATCTCTACACTTGCACGGTTGTCCAATGCAGGGCCGAAAAAACGTCCATTCTGCACAAAGGGCACTGTATTAAACGAAATATAATCGCCGACAGAAACCCACTCCTTCACTCGAATACCGAACCCGGTATCAATGCAAAGTCGATTCAACGAAGGGGATTTGTCCTTGTTTTCGGGGTCTTCGGACGGATGGAAGCAGATCGTTCCGCGAACTTCCCTTCTGCCGTGGATGACAATATCCTGCGAAGGCAAAATCCTTAAATCCAGCCCACCTACCGGGGAGAAACGAACAAAACCATTAGGATCAATTTCCGAAACCATCATCCCAACCTGATCGATATGGGCTTCTAAAAGGATATGTTTTCCGCTTCCCTGACGATGTGCAAAAAGATTCCCAAAGGAATCTTTTTCACAACTGAAATTCAGTTTCTCTAATTCGGTTTTTAGAAGTGCCGAAACCGATTCTTCATTACCGGAAATCCCAGGCATTGAAGATAAAGTTAAAAGTCGTTCAATATTCACTATATCACCTGTTAAGAAAGATCGTTGACCAGTTCGCGGAAACGATTTCCGCGCTCGACAAAATTTTTAAACATCCCAAAGCTGGCACAAGCGGTAGAAAGTAAAACGACATCATTGGGCACAGCCACTTGAGAAGCCATCGTTACCGCTTCTTCAAAGGTTTGGACTTCGATGATTTCCGTTCCCCCACGGGGTGCTTTTTCGACCGCATCACGAATTAAAGGACCACTGGGCGTATCAATCAAAAGCACCAATTTTTTCACTTTTTTCGCAATCAGACAGCCGAAATCATCAAAGGGGATTTTTTTATCATACCCACCTGCAATCAAAACAATCCCACAATCGAATGCATTTAAAGCAGCTGTGCTGCGGGAAGGTGTGGTCGCAATGGAGTCGTTGTAATAGCGAACGCCGTTTCGTTCACCAACAAACTCGATGCGGTGTGCTACTCCTCCGAATGTTGCAGCAACTTTGCGTACCGTCTCGTCAGAAACATCGTCGCGGGTAGCCGCAATCGCCGCCATATAGTTCTCGACATTATGGATTCCCGGAATCTTAATCGCGGTTCGTTCCAAAATCGGTTCGTCGTCGACATAAACCGTATCACCGCGCAGGCAAACCAAAGCATCTGTTTTAGAAGAGAAACTACGCGAAATCCCATTCGCTTCTCGTCCGAATTGCTGGGTTAGATCGTTGTCCAGATTGGTAACTAAAACGTCGCCTTCTCGTTGGAAGTTCATGATATTTTTCTTGGCTTCGATATATTCTTGATAGTCCTTGTGAACATCCAAATGATTGGGCGTGATATTGGTCACAATTGCAACCTGCGGGCTTCGTTTCAACGTGTGTAATTGAAAGCTGGAAAGTTCGATAACAACACGGTCATCCGCCGTCATTTCTTCCAGTTTATCCAGCAAGGGTGTGCCGATATTTCCACCCAACCAGCAACGGTAGCCCTCTTCCTTTAAAAGCTCGTAAACAATGGTGGACGTGGTGGTTTTGCCATCGCTCCCCGTAATTCCGTAAATTTTTGCAGGGCACATCTCAAAAAACTGTTCCATTTCCGAAGTGATGACAGAGCCGTTTTCGCGCGCAGTAACAAATTCGGGAATATCAAAGCGCATTCCGGGAGTCTTAAAAATGACAGGATGATCCAGATCGGAAAGGTATGATGCACCCAATTGAAAAGCTACACCTTTTTCGTTCAGGGAAGTGTACACGTCACCCAGTTCCTCTGCAGAACGCTTATCACAAGCCGTAACGATTGCACCAAGGCGAAGAAGCAAATGGATCAAGGGGGTATTGCTGACACCAATACCAACAACTGCGACTCTTTTCCCCGAAACCAGTTTTTTTAGTTTAGAATAGCATTCCATATTTGTTCCCTCACTTAATCAGTAAAAATATGGCTTTGCCAAACGGCAAAGCCATATCAACCCAAATGATTATTCTTCAGCGCCCAAATCAGGAAGGATGGTTCCCAAGGTAACATCCATTTCTTCAGAGAAAGTCGGAGTTTCTTCTTCCTCGACTACTTTTTCTTCCTTCTGAGGTTTTTCAGCTTCAGGAAGAATCTCGCGGATGCTCAGGCTGATTTTCTGTTTTTCCCAATCGATCTCGATAATTTTTGCATCAACAACATCGCCAATGGTCAAAGCATCAGACGGCTTTGCGATGTGAACATTAGAAATCTGTGAAATGTGAATCAGACCATCAATGCCGGGCATTACTTCAGCAAAAGCGCCAAAGGGGACCAAGCGAACGATCTTACACTGAATAACGTCATTCACATTCAACTGTGCTTTTGCCTTGGTCCAAGGATTGTTTTCAGCAGTTTTGTAACCCAGAGAAATCTTCTTGGTTTCACGGTCGGCAGACAGAACGAATACATCGATCTGATCCCCTACTTTTACAACCTCGGAAGGATGCTTAATGTGACCCCAGGAAAGTTCGGAAATGTGAACCAGGCCATCAATGCCGCCGATATCAACGAATGCACCAAAGTTGGTCAAAGACTTAACGGTACCGGTGTAGTGCTTACCCTCTTCAATATCCGCCCAAATTGCCTCGGAAGCTTTTTTCTTTTCTTCAACCAGGACCGACTTGATCGAGCCGACAATCTTGCGCTTTCTGCGATTTACATCGATGATACGCAAAGAAACTTCGTTGCCCTTCAGCACGCTCAGGTCACTGAGGAAACGGTCGTTTGCCAAAGAACCGGGAACAAAAACGCGGGTTCCGTCAACCAGAACGATGATGCCGCCGTTTACAACGTCAACAACCTTACCTTTGACGATTGCTTGTTCCTCGAACGCTTTTTCGGCAATCTCCCAGCCCTTCATAACATCCAACTTTTTCTTGGACAACATAACAGTGCCCTCGATGTCGTTAACGCGAACAACAAAGACCTTAATCTTGTCGCCGACTTTAACGATGTCCTGCGGTGCCAAGGACGGATCGTCGGTCAATTCACTTACAGGAATATAACCGTCTGCCTTGGTGCCGAGATCCACGGAAACCTCCGTGGGCGAGAAGCCGATAACGATACCTTCAACTACATCCCCTGTATTTAAGGTAAGTAAGGATTCCTCTAAAATTTCAGCGAAGCTCCTTAACTCTTCTGCGCTTTCTAAGATTTCTTTTTCTTCTGCCATGATATTTGCTACCTCCTTTATTATCCACGCCGGTGTTGATGCGCCGGCTGTGATACCGATCCCTATCCCCCGTCCTACCAGATCTGTCGGGAGATCCTCCAAACGCTCTATGTAATACGTCTGTTTACATATTTGTCTGCAAATTTCGTACAATTTTGCAGTATTTGAACTACCGCGACCGCCAATGACCATCATCGCATCTACTTGTTCAGCCAGTTTTGCGGCAGAATTTTGCCGTAACTCGGTCGCATGACATATTGTATCAAAAATTACGGCGTCTGTACAGTAGTTTTTTAAAATTTCTATAATTTTTTTCCAAGCTTCAATACGGAAAGTTGTTTGTGCAACGACACAAAACGGCGGAGCAACAGTTACCGCTTCCGCTTCCTGCGGTGTGGCAATAATGACAGCTTTGTTCTCACACCAACCGTTAATGCCAATAACCTCAGGATGAGTCTTATCGCCGACAATGACAATATTATACCCTAACTCGTAATGTTTTTCAACTATTTTATGAATTTTTTTTACATAAGGACAAGTGGCATCGATTAGTTCATCCGCATTTTCCCGCAAATACTCTGAAACAACTTTGGGAACACCGTGGGTACGAATGACAACAGCGCCGCCGTCGGGAGCCTCTTCTTCATTTAAAACAGATACGCCTTTTTCTAACAAATCGGAAACTACTTGCGGGTTATGGATGATAGGACCGTATGTAGACACCTTTACTCCTTCGTTCATTTTGTCGTAAAGCAGTTCCATAGCGCGATCCACACCATAACAAAACCCTGCATTCTCAGCAATGTAAATCTGATTCTTCACTATCCTTCACCATCCGACAAATCGTGTTCCAAATCTCTCCGCTCACAGCGTTTAGTGTCTCTGCATTCAGTTTTGCATCATAATACCCATCCAGCGAAACCGGTGTGCCGAAACGTACCGTTGTGCGTGTGAATAAGCGGAAGTTGCCTTCAATCGAAAAAGGAATAATTGGCGTTTTGGATTTTAAAGCAAGATAAACCGCACCGTTTTTCGCTTCATCCGAATTACGGTGTCCGGTCTGAAAAATGGTCAACGCCTTTTTTTCCTTCAAAACTTTCAGGGCCGTTCGAATCGCGCCCAGGTCGCTCGTTCCACGTTGCACGGGGAATGCGCCACATTTTCGTATAACTTGTGAAACGATGGGGATTTTGAACAGTTCCGCCTTTGCCATAAATGACATGGGTCGTTGAACATGTGCAAACAGAGCAAAAACATCCCAAATCGAAACGTGATTCCCGCAAAGGATAACGTTCCCTTCTGCAGGAACTTTTTCAACACCGATTACTTTTACCTTCCGCAAAAAATGTGTGCAGATCCACGCAAAACTTCGTATGAAAAAATGTCTCATCGAACCTTCTCCTCAACCAATCGCTGCATAGCCGCGATGGACTCTTCCAACGACAAATCAGAGGTATCTAAAAGGATCGCATCATTCGCCTGCTTCAGCGGTGCAAATTCCCGTTCGGAATCATTTTTATCCCGTTCCTTGAGTTCTTTTAAAACGGTTTCGTATTCTGCTTCAACGCCCTTTTCCAACAATTCCAGATGTCTTCTTTTAGCACGGATTTCAGGCGAAGCAGTCAAAAATATTTTGACCGTTGCTTGGGGAAGTACATAAGTACCGATGTCGCGACCGTCCATCACGACGTTTTCTTCTGCTGCAATAGCCCGTTGCAAGTCAACCAGTTTTAAACGAACTTGGGGAATTAAAGCAATTTCTGATGCGCCCATCGAAACTTTGTTGGTGCGAATCTCTTTGCTGACATCGCGCCCGTTTAAGAGCACATGTAACCCATTTTCTTGTTTAAATCCTATTTTAATCTCGTCCAGTACTTTTAAGACCGAAGGGACGTCTGTTCGAATCGAAATCCCTTTTTCGATGCAATAGAGCGCGGCGGCGCGATACATTGCTCCGGTATCGATATAAACATATCCCAATTTCTTTGCCAGCTCTTTGGAAATTGTACTTTTTCCTGCGCCTGCAGGACCGTCAATTGCAACTTGAATTGCTTTCATTTGTCACACCACCATTAATTATTCGTTACTTCCACACGACCGATAATGGTCATGGATTTTCCAATTAAATATGTGTCACCCTCGGAAAGACCGTTTAAAGATGGGTCCACCGCATCGACAGATACAGAAAATTCTTCCTCGCAGGCGCGCCCGTCGATTTCGACCAAGCCGCGATTTAAAACAGTAACTTCGCACACTCCGTCCGTGAAATTGCCGCAAGGAGTTCCGTTCACCAAAACAACGGCATTTTCCGCTACAGAGGATTCGGCTTTCAGAACGAAACTGCTTTGCGGAAGCACTCCGGCAAGGTCAATTCCTTCGTACACCTCGATATCGGTAAGCTCAGGGCGCACCTCGGGCAATAACAGACCAATCTGTGCAGTTATTAGTACGAACAGAATGCCAAGAGAAAGTGCTGCCAAATACCGTTCAAAAGTGTTTTTGCGTATTGAAACCGCTTTAAAATACATCTTTTTTCGAAAACGGTCGCGTTTCATCCAATCCCCTCCGTTTTCTTATAATATGCGAAATGTCAGAGGGAGATACCTGCCAGGTATCCGGTGGAAAAAGCAATCTGTAGATTGTATCCGCCGGTAAAAGCGTCTAAATCCAAGACTTCCCCAGCAAAGAACAAACCCGAAATCAGTTTCGATTCCATTGTTGATGGATTTACCTGCTTTACGTTTACACCGCCTGCGGTAATAATTGCTTCGTCAATGGGACGAAAAGCTTTCGGCGTCAGTTTGAAATTTTTAAGCAATCCCGCCAGGTGGTGCCGCTGTTCACGCGTAATCTGATGCACCCGTTGCTCGGGGTCGATTCCGGACACCTGTACAAAAACGGGTATCAATGCCCGCGGCAACAACCCGTCCAAAGCATTAGAAAAAGTTTTTCTCGATTCTTTTTCAAAATCACGACACAACCGTTGGTCCAATGTTTCAAAATTAAGGGCGGGTTTTAGGTCGATGGATAAAATGTATGATGAAACAGACGGATCCTTCATCACCGAACTTGCGCTTAAGACCAGCGGCCCACTAACGCCAAAGTGAGTAAATAACATCTCGCCCAATTCCGAAAAGCACACTTTATTTCGATCATCGGTTACGGTTAAGACGACATTCCGCAGTGACAATCCTTGTAAATCCTTAACATAGCTCTCCTCGGTCACAATGGGAACAAGGGAAGGCTTTGGCGGAATGATATCGTGTCCGCCCGCCTCGGCAAAACCATATCCGTCCCCGGTGGATCCCGTTATGGGGTAAGAGCATCCTCCGGTTGCGACGATGACACGATCCGCTTGAAAGGAGGTACCGTCAGAGAGAGTAACGCCCTTAACCGAACCGTCACCAAACAAGAGATGTTTTACCGTTGTCTGTGCTTTAAACACCACGCCAAAGGACTTTGCATAGGCAACCAAAGCATCTGCAACATCACGGGACTTGTCCGAAACGGGAAAAATTCTCCCGCCCCGCTCTACTTTGGTTTGGACTCCATGACGGTGCAAAATATCCAAAATCGATTCTACGGGGAACTGATAAAAAGCACTATACAAAAAAGCTGGGTTGTGTACTACTTGAGCGATTAGTTCTTCGGGGTCTGAATCATTGGTAATGTTACAGCGTCCCTTTCCTGTAATCATCAGCTTTCGAAGAGGAAACTTGTTTTTGTCAAAAACAGTTACAGAATGCCCGTTCTTTGCCGCAGTTGCCGCCGCTAAAACCCCAGCAGGTCCCGCTCCGACAACTGCTACTTTAAGCTTCGTCATGGTTTTGATACACCCCGTTACTTTCCCACAGTTGTTCTAATCGATCAAAAGTTTTATACAGTTCTTCCTTCTTGTTCAGGCAAAGGGAAACAATCAACGCGTTCACAACACTCAGCGGTGCAACCAAGGAGTCCACCACCGAGGTCATGCCCGTTGAACAGATCAGGGTACAGTCGGATAAAGTGTGAATCGGTGAGTTTTCGCTGTCGGTAATGCCGATTACCGTAGCATTTTGCATTTTAGCGTATTTTAAAGCGGTAATCGTACGGGTAGAATAACGCGGAAAACTCAAGCCAATAACAACGTCGTTTGCACCGACTCGCATGATCTCTTCATCGATTTCCGCGGAAGTAGCTCCCGGAATCAGTTTTACATGTCGGAACATCAGGTTGAGATAAAATGCCAAAAAGGTGGCTAACGACCCTGCACTGCGGACACCCACAACATAAATGTGGTTGGCACTCATAATGGTTTCAACTGCTTTTTGAAATGCTTTTTTATCCAGTTGTTCCATTGTCTGACGAATGCAATCAATATCCGCATTTAAAACCGTCTCTAATGTCTCTTCGGGGTCAACGTGTTCTTCTGTCAATTCCAAGCGTTGCACAGCATTCATTTTATTACGAATGGCCTCTCGCAAGGCACGCTGGAAATGAGGATAACCGTCATATCCCAATTCTGTAGCAAAACGAACAACGGTCGATTCACTCACGTTGGAAATGTCGCCCAGTTTCACTGCGGTCATATAAGCAGCCTTACTGCTGTTTTCCAGAATGTAGTTGGCAATCGAGCGTTGTCCTTTGCTGAACTCGCCCATTCCCGCGCGAATTTTGGAAATTACATCTTCCCTCATAGTACCTCCATCAGGCGTGACAGCCTGACTCAAAATAATGTTCTAAAGACAGAGTCCAAACGCCGTCTGTGTCGGTAAATCGCAATGCCTTTAAAAAATCAGTCATACCATCATCGTGACAAGTTGCCGTCTTCGCGCCGTTTAAATCAGCGTAATTCAGTGCCGCTTTGCCAAGGCCGTACAACAGTGAAAAGTCTAAAGCGTCGGTCGTCCTTAAATCCGAAAGATCGGCGTTCCCGTTTTGCAGATACACATTTACCGAGCCCAAAACGTTTTCGCCTTCTGTCACAACTATTTGAACCGTGTTCAACCCCTTCAAGTTTATCGGCTTAATCTCAATCATTATAATACACTCCCGTCAACGCCTGAATTTCTGCGGGACGAAGTTTTCGCCACTGCCCCAAAAGCAAGTTTCCCAACCGAACGGGACCAAACTGTATCCGCTCTAATTCGATTACCGGGTAACCGATTGCTGCGCACATCTTGCGAACCTGCCTGTTTTTTCCTTCGTGAATGGTGATCAACAGTTCGGTGCTGTTACGGTTCATTTTAACAACCTCAACTTTTGCAGGGCGACTGACATAACCGTCCAGCCGCACCCCTTTTCGCAGACGTTCTACTGCGAGGTGCGGAACAATCCCGCGAACCAAAGCACGATAGGTCTTTTCCAGTTCATATTTCGGATGGGTTGCACGATAAGTCATTTCGCCGTCGTTGGTTAAGATCAAAAGCCCCGAAGTATCGTAATCCAAACGGCCGACCGGATGGAGATGCGGGATCTCAGCGTCTGCCACCGCCTCCATCACCGTCATACGCCCTTGCGGGTCATATGCAGTCGTAACCATCCCTTTTGGTTTATGAAAAGCAATATAAACTTTTTTCAGACTGTATTGAAGCGGCTCGCCATCAAAAGAAACACTGTCGACGTTGGGATCAACTTCAACACCCATTGTACGGATGACCGTGCCGTTTACGCTGACACGACCCGCCGCAATCAGTTCTTCTGCCTTACGCCGCGAAGCCACACCGCATTCGGCCAGGAATTTTTGAAGTCTCATTTGAATCTTCCTCCATACTTGTTAGATTTATTATATCTTTTTTCTCGGGAAGATTCAACCATTTTCTTGATATTTTCTGAAAACAATCAAACACCGTGTCCTTGTTTTTAACGCCTGCAACCGTCATATCCGTTACAAGAGATGCATTCCCGATATAAACACCATCCAGCATCCAGGTTACAGATCCGTAATTGGTCCCGGCGATTACCGGCGCTTCCACTTCCTCTGGGATTTGAAATTTCTGTTCCACCCGCTCAAGTTCCTCTTTGCTCAGCCGTACTGCCAAAGCTGCGTCTGCTTTAAGAGGAAGGTACGCTTTCTCACCGTTTAAAATCGGTAAAGTCACCAAATGTTCGTTTTCCGTACACAAAGAACTGACGGGATAGGTTTCAAAACACGAATCCAGTAATTGAGTATGGTCGTTCCAGTCGTCCGATGCATTTAGTGTGACCACAATCAGTTGCTGATCATCTCTTGTCGCCGAAGAAACAAGGCAACGCCCCGTCTTTTTGGTGAATCCGGTTTTTACGCCGTCGCAATCCTTATAGTTCCACAATAGTTTGTTATGATTTTTCAGCGCCCTCCCCCAGGAGTGCCCCTCCCATTCAATGGTCGCCTCGCGGGTCTTAGCCAATTCGCGAAACGCTTCGTTTTTCATTGCATATGAGGTAATCAAGGCAAGGTCGTATGCGGTTGTAAAGTGTCCTTCGGCGTCCAGACCGTGGGGGTTTTTAAACTGAGTGTTGTTTGCACCGATTTCTTTTGCTTTTTGGGTCATCAACTCAGCAAAGGCACTTTCACTTCCACTAATGTGCTCGGCAATCGCAGAAGCGGCATCGTTCCCCGAATTCAACATTAAGCCTTGCAGTAACGAGCGAAGACTAATCTTCTCCCCCTCCTCCAACCAGATGGAGGATCCTTCTACATTTGCCGCGTGCCTGCTAACTGTGACAACATCCTCCAAGTTTCCGTTTTCCAAAGCACAAAGAGCCGTCATAATTTTTGTAGTACTCGCCATTGAACGTTTTTCAAACCCGTTCTTTTCATACAACACACGGTTATTTGTCGCGTCCAGTACGACCGCTGATGCCGCTGAAATTGCACTTGCTGAAAAATCGCAAATGCAGGATAACACAAACAACAATACCAATACTCTTTTCATTTTACCTCCTAACAAAAAAGGCGGAAGTTCCCTTCCGCCGCCTTGTTACAGTATACGGTATATGTCTGCGTAATTATGAATACTTTTGACAGAGTTCACTATAAAGACCGCCTCTTGCGACCAGCTCGTCGTGCGTTCCTTCTTCCATAATCCCGTCAGGAGTAAGGACAAAAATCCTGTCTGCATTCCGTACCGTAGAAAGTCTATGAGCAATGGTTAAGGTGGTCCGACCCTCCGAGAGCCTTATCAGCGATTGTCGAACCGCAAACTCACTTTCATTATCCAGGGACGAAGTAGCCTCGTCTAAAATCAGAATCGGCGGGTTTTTTAAGAAGGTTCGGGCGATGCTGATACGCTGTTTCTGCCCACCTGATAGTTTGACGCCCCGTTCACCGACATACGAATCATATCCGTTCGGCAACGCCTCGATAAATTCATGTGCATCGGCGCGTTTTGCTGCTTCAATGGCTTCTTCCCGGGTTGCACCCTCTTTGCCGTATAAGATGTTCTCCAACACAGTACCCGAGAACAAATACACATCTTGCTGGACGGTGCCGACCTGTTCCCGCAATGATTGCAACGTTACCTGACGGATATCCTGATCATCAATCAGAATACGCCCTTCCTGAACCTCGTAAAACCGCGGGATGAGATTGCAAAGCGTACTCTTTCCGCCACCGGAAGGTCCGACAATGGCAATGTTCTCCCCTGCTTTAATTGTCAGTTCGATATGTTTAAGCACCTTTTCCTGACCGTCGGTATAACCAAAGGAAACGTTCTCAAAACGGATTTCACCGCGGGTCAGTTCAAGGGTCCTTGCCTCAGGTAAATCGTGGATACGAACCGGCTGGTCCAGTACTTCTGAAAACCGTTCAATTCCGGCCATACCACGTTGGAACTGCTCGGTAAATTCGACGATACGACGAATCGACGTAATCAGTGTTGTTACATACAGCAAGTAGGCAATCAAATCCGGAGCGGCAATTTTTCCGTTGATAACAAAAACCGACCCTACCACCACAACCAACAAATTCATGATCCCGTCAAACAAGCGGATGGTGGTATGAAAATTTGCCATATAAAAGTATCCAACCCGCTTAATCGTCAAAAACAAGCGGTTCCCCGATTCAAATTTAGAACGCTCTACGCCCTCATTTGCAAAGGATTGAACCACACGAATCCCAAGGAGACTGTCTTCGATCTGTGCATTCAATTCACCAATCTGCACGCGGGATTCCCTGAAATTGCGCCGCATTTTTTTGTTCTGACGGCGGGCAATCACCAGCATGACCGGTAAACAGGCAAAAATGATAAGGGTAAGCGTAAGGTCCATTTTTCCCAGTATAATAAACGATGCAATGATTTTAATCCCCGCAATAAAAAACTCTTCGGGACAATGGTGGGAAAACTCCGCAATATCGAAAAGGTCATTGGTCATTCTGGACATCAACTGACCGACCTTTGCCTCGTCATAGAAAGAAAAGGACAGTCGCTGAAGATGGGAGAATAAATCACTTCTCATATCCGTCTCGATACGAGAACCCATGATATGTCCAATAGAAGAGGTGTAATAGTTTGCAATTGCATCAATTACACAAAGGGTCAGATAAAGTCCGCCCAATCGCAATACATAGGTCACCGTCAAACTGCTGATGTTGTTAAGACATCTGTCGGTAATGTCCCGAATGATCAACGGCAAAACCAGCGCACACAAGGTGGTCAAAGCCGCACAGAACAAGTCTGCCAGTATAATGTGTTTGTACCGCCATAAGTACGGAAAAAATCGTTTTAATAAGCTTGTCTTTTTCATTGTTCCTCACATATAAAGAAGCCACTGTTGCCAGCGGCTTCCCGATTATTCTTCAACAGAAGGGGTATTCTTTTTGCGCAACGGAATGGTAAACTTTTCGGAAGAAACCAGCTTGTCTACCAAATCAGGAACGTAGTCGATCAGCTTATCCACGGGGCGATTAGCGCTGTCGACAGGCATCAGACGAACGTGCCCGTTACCAACAACCATAAACGCGATAGGCTGAATCGAAACACCGCCGCCACTGCCGCCGCCAAAAAGACCGTCTTTTCCGGATTTGGGTACAAACTCGCTTCCTCCTGCAGCAAAACCGAAGCTCACTTTAGAAATCGGGATAATGACCGTTCCGTCAGGTGTAGTAACGGGGTCGCCAACAATGGTATTTACGTCAACCATGTTTTTGATATTTTCCATTGCGGTGGACATCAGTCCTTGGATGGGATGTTCTGCCATGTTTAATCCTCCTTGTTTTTTTCACCGACAGTAACTGCCAGTGCAACTATTGCAATACCCATAATATGGGCCAAGCATGTGGTAATTATTCCGCTACAGGTTACCGAAAAAGCAGACGACTGAAAATCAGGTGTAACAGTTACTTCGTCAAATCTCACTTTTTTAGAATGATAAAGCCTGGCTTGAATGCCATATACCAAGCCATAAATTCCTCCTGCCGCCATACCGGTTGCCGCGGCGTCGCCCAAACCAAAAGACAGATTAAAACGCAAATGCCGCATTTGAGGCAACAGTGGAATCTGCTTCAGCACACTAAAAACGATTCTTAAGATAAGACGAAGATTACTTAGTAATTCCGAGGAGGATTTCTTCTTTGGTGTATTCCCTTGTTTTTTCTTGTCAGGCTTCTTCGTTTTGGATGCCGTGCCCAGCGCCCACACCCGAACGCCAAATACTTTTATCTTCAGCGCCAGATGCTTTTCGGTAATTTCAAAGACGAGAGTAAGCGGCGCAAAAAGGATTGTCCCAAGAATCAACACAACAAGAATCCAGATGGTAATCCCCTCCAATACTTTTCACTTATTATTATAATTCGGTAAAAGAAACCTGTCAAGAAAATTCTTGACACATTAACACAAAATGTACTGGACAAATTTTCCTAAATATGGTAATCTATAAAAAAGGAGGTTTTGTATGACTTACTATCTGATAGAGTTGTCCTGCAATGACACCAAAAAGTACTATTTCAATCTGCGCACATTGGTAAACGCCCAAGGACTGGCGCACCCCTTCCCATCCCAGGAACTTGCAATGCAATCATTTACCAAAAGTTCTTTTAAACAGCTTCCCTATCGATTAATTAAAGTAGAACGGGATTTATAAAAGCATTTAACCTCTCGACCAGCAGACTGTCGGGAGGTTTTTGTTTTGTGTAAAAAATAGAAGGAGCGACCTCGCTCCTTCTATTCGTTCATTTTGAATATGGACTTTAACAGTTTTCCCAAAAACTTTGGCGCCCGATACACAACGATTTTCATCTCTGCTCCTTTCGCTCAGCATCTCTTGCAAAGCAGACAAGCACCCGCTCCCAAGATTACAATACACTCAGCAATCACCAACACCTTTGTCGGCACGATGTAAGCCAAAAGCATTCCCAAGCTTAAAGCCAGCAATATCAGACCCAGCAGTTTATTTCGCCAACCGAAAAACACCCTTGCACCTCCATCGTACGTTCTTTCAGTACAATATATTCCGCAAGGAGAAAATCGGTGATTATTTCGAGGCGACCTCTCGCATTTCAGAAATCGCAGTTGCATAGTCCTCTGCTCCAAAGACAGAAGTGCCGGCAACAAATACGTTTGCACCTGCAGTTGCAGCGCCTGCAATCGTGCCTGCGTGAATTCCGCCGTCAACCTGAATATCCGTATCGGGGAAGGCTTCACGAAGCTTTTTGATTTTGGGTTCCATATCTGCGATATATTTTTGTCCGCCAAATCCGGGGTAAACGGTCATTACCAGAATCATATCCGCAAGATGGCCGTAAGGAATCAGAGCCTCGGCGGGCGTATCGGGAGAGATGGCAATGCCAAACTTCAAGCCGTGTTCCTTTACTTTCTTGGCACATTCTTCTACATCATCGTCTGCCTCTAAGTGAACCGTAATCAGGTCCGAGCCTGCTTTTGCAAAGGCGTCGATATAACGCAGCGGTTCGCTGATCATTAAATGGACATCAAAGAAAATATCACTGGACTTACGAATCGATGCAACAAAAGGAACACCCAACGCGATGTTCGGCACAAAATGACCATCCATAATATCCAGGTGGATCATATCTGCACCAGCAGCTTTAACGTTTTTTAATTCTTGGCCGATGTTAGCAAAGTCTCCCGCTAAAATCGAAGGTGAAATTTTAATCATTTTTTCTCCCACTCCTTAATTTTTTGTAATTCTTTATATATTTGACAGTAACTTTCGTGCCGCGAAGGCGCAATCTTGCCCTCGTTTACGGCCGCAAGGACTGCACAACCCTTTTCTTTGGTATGCGAACATCCGGTAAAAAAGCAATCGTTTAAAAACGGTTTAAATTCCAAAAAGGTTTCTGCCAATTCTGCGGCAGGAAAGCCAAACACTTCGACTGCACTAAACCCCGGTGTATCAGCAATATAGCCATCACCAAACGGAAAAAATTCAACGTGACGGGTAGTATGCTTTCCACGTCCGATCTTTTCACTTACCGAGCCCGTTTTGGCGTTCCAATCAGGATTGATTGCATTCAAAAGTCGCGACTTGCCAACACCCGACGCCCCTGCAAAAACAACCTTTTTCCCTGCAACATAGTCTCGAAAGGTACCAATGCCCTCTCCCGTTTTCGAACAAACCTCAAAAACGGTGTATCCTGCATTACGGTACAATTCAGACAATTCGGCGGGGTCTGCAAGATCTTTTTTGGTGATACAAAGTATAACTTCCATACCCGAACGAACGGCCATCGTCAGCATCTGGTCGATCAGCCAATAAGACGGGTCAGGGTGTGTGGCAGCAACGACCAGCACAAACAACTCACTGTTTGCTACAGCGGGACGAATCAAATAGGTCTTGCGAGGGAGAATCCGTTCGATCCGTCCGCAATCATCTGACTTTTCGGGCGGAATAAAAGCAACGTAATCCCCTACCGTTGGTTTGGTGCCCGTACGGCGAATAGAACCACGTGCACTACAAGGGAACAAAGCGTCTTCGGATTCAACCCAATAAGTACCACCCACGCCCTTTAAAATCTGTCCCGTTCTTTCGTTATTCATCGAAGGACACCGTTTGGGTACCGACAGGTTCGGAATTAAAGAAGATTTCAACGGTTACCGTACCCGTACCCGTAACAGGAACAGTAATTCGTCCAAGAGAAGTAGCCACGGTCTGATGATAGACGGGCTGACCGTTTGCCTTCACCAAAACTGCAACTTCAGACAAATTGGACGGTAGCTTAATCACAACATTTTTGGATTTTCCGGTTACACCGGGCGTATCCGTGTTACCATTGGGGTTATCTGCCGGATTGGGGCCAACAGTGGGGGCGGATGGATTATCAACAGGGGCCCTGCCTTTGCTGACCGTTAAAACTACTTCCGTATCCTCTGTCCCTTCAGTTCCCGCATCCGGAGTCTGTTTTACAACGCGGTTTTCCGGCTGGTTGCTAAACTCGTACACGACCGAAACTTTAATAAAATCCTTTAGTGCCGTTTTCGCTTCGTTAACCGTTTTACCAACTACATCGGGCACGCTGACCTTTTCCTTTTCCTCGGGACCCGAGCTTACATAAAGCACAACCTCTTCACCCGTTTTGATTCCTCTGCCCTCTAACGGGTACTGACGGATAACCGTTCCCGCAGGTTCGTCACTTGCCTCTTCAATAATTGTGGGAACAAGCTTTGCATTGATTAAAAGAATTTCTGCTTGGCGGACTTCGGTACCCACGACTTTGGGGGTTAGCAAACGTTCTACGCCACTGCTGACAATCAGCTCAATACGCTGACGGTCGCCTTCTACAACAGAAACCTTTTGTTCGCCTTTGGGTTCCTGAGAGATAATCTCATTTTCATCCGCATTGGAATCAGATACTTGGCGGATAACCACGATTTCAAAAACATCGGAATCTTTGTAGTATTCCTGAACTTCTACGATATCCTTGCCCACCAAAGACGGAACAGTGAGTTGGACCTTTTCGGAACCGAACAACGGCTTAAACACCAAAAGCATCATCAGTCCTACCAAGAGGAAGGATACCGCAATTCCTGCAAGAACCGCAATTTTATCTCCCTTTGTGATGGTTTTTTTTTCTTCCTTGGTCTGTCCGGAACGATTCCGTCTCCGTTCCCTGGTATGGGATTCGGCGATAACTGTCGTGTCACCCGTTCTGCCGGGTACGGCTACGCCTTCAAAAGACTTTAAGGCTTCGATCAAAGCAGTAGCAGATTCAAAACGGCTAATCTGCTCCTTCGCCATTGCTTTCATAACAATTTCTGCAAGGTCGGCAGGAACTTCAGGGTTGCGAACCAAAATTGGCAACGGTTCTTCCTGAATATGCATCAAAGCAACCGAAACCGGGCTATCTGCTTCAAAAGGAACATGTCCTGTCAGCATTTCATACATCACAACGCCCAAAGAATAAATATCCGATTTTTCATCAGTATATCCACCCCGTGCCTGCTCCGGCGAGAAATAATGAACCGACCCCATCGAATCATCAACGGTAATGGTGTTGCCGCTTAAAGCACGAGCAATGCCAAAATCGGTGACTTTCAACACCCCTTCTTCGGTGATAATAATGTTATGGGGCTTGATGTCGCGGTGAATAATATTCTGTTTATGTGCCTGTTCGATACCCGAGGCAATCTGAATTGCATAGTCCAGTGCCGTTTCCCAAGGAAGAGCGCCTTTTTCGTTGATGTAGTCTTTTAATGTAATCCCGGGCACGCACTCCATTACGATATAGTGCAAAGAATTCTCTGTTCCTACATCGTAAATCGAAACGATGTTCTGGTGCGACAAGCTTGCAGCTGCCTGTGCTTCGATGTTAAAACGGGCAATAAACTCCTCATTGTCGGTAAACTCATCGCGCAGCACCTTGACGGCAACATAACGGTTTAAAAGCGTACAACGGGCCTTGTAAACCAATGCCATGCCGCCGCTTCCGATTTTTTCTAAAATTTCATAGCGGTCTCCAAGTGTCTTACCGATTAAAGTATCAATCATCTCACTTGCGCCTCCCCTTCATCTGCTCTGATAACCAGAGTGGTAATATTGTCGTGTCCGCCTGCCTCGTTTGCCTGGGCAATCAGTTGCGAAACAACGTTTTCTAATGCAGTATTTTCCGCGAGTATTCTTTTGATTTTCGAGTCAGTAACAGCGTTGGTCAATCCATCACTGCAAAGCAAAATCGTATCCCCATCCGAAAACGGGGTTTCAAAAACGTCTACCATTACGGCGGGGGCGGTTCCGACAGCCCTCGTAATCACATTTCGTTGCGGATGCATTTTGGCTTCCTCATCGGTAATATCACCACGTTCTAAAAGCTCTTGGACCAAAGAATGGTCTTTGGTGATTTGCCTCATTTCTTCGCCTATGTGATAGCCGCGGCTGTCACCCACGTTTGCAAAATATGCCATTTGTCCTGAAACAGCACAGGCAGTAATGGTCGTTCCCATTCCCACCAGCTGAGGATTATCAACCGTCATCTTAAACAAGTGATTGTTCGCAAAACGGATGGCGGTAACCAGACTTTCGGGAAGCGGCTGACCGGCATTATCACAAATGGACTTTTTAAATGCGTTGATCGCCTCGTTGCTGGCAACCTCACCCGCATTGTGCCCTCCCATACCATCTGCTACAATACCGTAAAAAACATCGTCACTGTAAAAGGCCAGAAAACTATCTTCATTTGCACTTCTTACTTTTCCGTTATCTGTGGCACCAATATAGTGCATCAGCCCCCCTCCTTTCATTCTGTCTGATTTTTGCGTCGCAACTGCCCGCAAGAGGCATCAATATCGCCCCCCAAATGGCGTCGTACCGTTGTGGGGATCCTGCAGCGCTCTAAAACGCTTTGGAACGCTTTGATTCGTTCGGCACTGCTACGGTTAAACGAGCGTTCGGTTACAGGATTTACAGGAATCAGGTTTACGTGGCATAAAATCCCACGCAGTCGTTTTGCAAGTTCCTCGGCGTGTTCGGGCGCATCGTTTTCGCCGTGAATCATGGAGTATTCAAACGTGATCCGCCGTCCAGTCTTATCGCAATAAAAGCGACAGGCTTCCAGCAGCTTTTCAATGGGATAACGTTTATTAACCGGCATCAACTTGTCACGAATATGGTTGTTTGGTGCGTGAATCGATACCGAAAGCGTTATGGGCAAATTTTCTTCCGCCAGATCCCGCATACGGTCTACCAACCCGCAGGTGGACAGAGAAATATGCCGATAACCGATATTCAAACCGTCAGGATGGTTTACATTATGTAAAAATTTTAAAACGTTTTCGTAATTGTCCAGCGGCTCGCCGATCCCCATCAGGACGATATTAGAAATACGAACCCCCAGCTCTTTTTGTGCCAGGATGATCTGGTCCAAAATTTCGCCCGCCGTCAGGTTACGTTCCAATCCGCCAATGGTGGAGGCGCAAAATCG
This sequence comes from Clostridia bacterium, assembly GCA_045655245.1. Taxonomy (GTDB): domain Bacteria; phylum Bacillota; class Clostridia; order RGIG8785; family RGIG8785; genus RGIG8785. Next base: position 21,445 of record JAZOOX010000028.1, read on the forward strand.
GCACCCCATACGGCATCCGACTTGGGTGGAAACGCAGATGGAATACCCATGATGATATTTCATTACAACACTTTCAACACAGGCTCCGTCCGACAGAGCAAACAAAAATTTCACCGTTCCGTCCAGTTTGGATTCCAGACGTTGTACCACTTCTATCTTACCGATAAAACACTCTGCCGTCAAGTATTCCCGCAGATTTTTTGGCAGGTTGGTCATCTCGTCAAAATCCGTAACCCCGGACGAAAGCCAGGAAAACACCTGCTTTGCACGATATGCAGGTTGACCGATAGAGGCAAAATATTCGCAAAGTTCCTCTGGGGTCATATCTTTTATGCGAATCATATACTCACCTTTTTCATACGGGCAATAAAAAACCCGTCACAATTATGAATATGCGGTAACAATGTCAAACATTTCCCGCGGGTTTGAACAGAAGAAGGAAGATAATCCGCAACATCTTCCAACACAAATTCGGGGTGTTGCTTTAAAAACTTGTCTGTAACGCCTTCGTTTTCGTCGGGGTTAATGGTACAAGTGGAGTAAACTAACACACCGCCTTCTTTTACGGAAACGCATACCCGCTCCAAAATGGCTGACTGGATTTCAGCTAAAGCAGACAAATCCTCTGCCGTGCGCAGTTGTCGCATGTCCGTCTTGCGTCCTAAAACGCCCAAACCGCTACATGGCGCATCCACTAAAACACGGTCAAAAACGCTCAACTCTTCGCAGGGAGTTGTCCCATCGTGTTGTTTTGCCGACACGCAAGTAATACCAAGACGTTTGCAGGCAGATTGGATCAACTTTATTTTATGTGGATGGATATCGGTTGCTAAGATCTCGGCATCGTTCTTGCAGAGTTCTGCAATTTGCGTCGTTTTGCCGCCGGGGGCAGCGCAGACATCCCAGATCCGTTCACCCGGTTGCGGGTCCAGCACCGATGCAATCAGCATCGCGCCTTCGTCCTGAACGGTGAAATGACCGTTTTTATAACTGTCAAGGCGGGAGATGCCACCCGTTTGAGTTAATCGTAACGCTAATTCAGAATAGCGGCCCGCGGTTACGCCGACACCCTGACTCTCCAAATGGGCTTTAAGCTCGCAAACCGTGGTCTTTAACGCATTGACCCGTATCGTCAAAGGCGGCACCTGTTGGAATGAATCCAAAAGATTCTCGATGGTATCTTCGCCAAAGTCGGCAATAAACTTTTCTACCAGCCAACAGGGAAATGAATATTTTACAGAAAGCGCATCCACCTGATCCCGGGGCAACGGCGGCATCCCTTCTTTTGCAATGCGGCGTACCATCGCATTCACAAAGCGTACACTCCCGCTATGCCCGACTTTTTTAGCAAGTTCAACCGTTTCAAAGCAAACCGCATGACCGGGCATTTTCATTATCAACAGCTGATATGTCGCCATCCGTAAAAGCGTCAAAACTGCGGGAGCAATCTTTTTTAAGCGGATGCTGGAGTAATGGCGAATAACATAGTCTTCGGTAATCCCATAACGAAGGGTTCCGTAAACCAACTCACTTACAAACGCACGGTCCCGCTCTGCCAATTCGGTTTCGGAAAGAGCGGCATCCAACGCCAAGTTGGGATACGCACCGTCATATTCAATTTGGCATAAAATTCGCAGAGCGACCTCTCGTGTAGTTTGCATAATTCTCCTTTAACGTCTTCTGTCACGAATCATTAAAAGTCGTAATAAATTCCCAATAGAAACGGCCAACGCCGCAACATAGGTCATGGCGGCAGCGCTCAGCACTTTTCTTGCGCCGCGTTTTTCTTCATCGCTGACGATCCCCCGCGTTTCGATGACCGAAATAGCACGGCGGCTGGCGTTGAATTCAACGGGCAAAGTAATCAACTGAAATAAAACAACTGCCGAAAACAGCAAAATCCCCAAGTCGATCAGAAACAGGAAACTACCACCCAAAACAAACCCCAGTAAAACCAACGGCCAGGAAATCGTGCTCCCCAGATTAGCGGCAGGAAGCAAAGCGTTTCGGACCTTGATCGGGAAGTAACGTTTCCCGTATTGGATGGCGTGTCCCGCTTCGTGGGCGGCAACACCGATAGCGGCTACCGAATTGCTGTCATACACAACATCCGACAGGCGGATGACACCGCTTCGGGGGTCATAGTGGTCGGTCAGGTTTCCAGCTACCCGTTCCAAACGGATGTGGGTTAAACCATTGGCATCTAAGATTTCACGTGCGGCCTCGGCACCTGTATAGTTCCGCATCAGGCGCACATTAGCGTACTTTTTAAAGGTACTGTTCACTTTATACTGCGCAAACATCGACAACAGTAATGCGGGAAGTACAAAAATCAGATAATCAAACGAAAAAAACATACCCTTCTCCTTTACGATAAGGACTCCAGTTTTATAGTTTCCATTTCATGCCCCAGTAAATATGCAGAAACGGGCATACGCTTGGACGGGTCAACCTGAATTTCTTTAATCAATAAACGGTCTTTCCCGCAAGCAACCAAAAGCCCTTCGGCACTGATTCTTAAAATCTGCCCCGGCTCGGCATCGGCCGTGCCCTCGACAACCTCGGCATCAAATATTCTCATTCGTTTTCCGTCATAGGCCACTGCTGCAGACGGCCAAGGGGTTACACCGCGAATCCGACGCAAAATATGATGAGCATTGTCGGAAAAGTCAATATATCCCGTTGTTTTATCCAACATCGGTGCATAGGTTGCCTTGTCCTCGTCCTGTGGAATGGGCGTGATCGTCTTCTTCTCCAGCGCTTCAATGGTCTCTAACAACAGTACGCCGCCCAGCTCTGCCAGACGGTCAAACAACACGTCTGCGGTGGTCTCGTCCGTGATCGGGACGCTTTCCTGCAATAAAATATCTCCCGTATCCAAGCCCTCGCCCATTTGCATGGTGGTAATACCCGTTTCAGTTTCACCGTTAATAATAGCCCACTGAATCGGACCTGCCCCCCGATATTTCGGCAGCAGTGATGCATGTACGTTGACACACCCATATTGAGGGAAGTCCAAAACCGCTTTGGGAAGGATTTTTCCGTAAGCGGTCACAACAATCAGGTCGGGGGCAAGTTCTTTTAATAAACTCATAAAACCGTCATCTTTCAGAGTTTTGGGTTGAAAAACCGGTAACTGATAAGACAACGCCGCCTCTTTTAAAGGGGTCGGCACCAAATGATGACCACGACCTTTGGGTTTATCCTGCTGGGTCACCACGCCGACAACAGTATGGGAAGTGGTCATTAAAGCGTGTAAAGTAGGAACGGCGAAATCAGGCGTCCCCATCATTAAAATACGCATTTTAATCCTCCTCAGGGTCGATAAAACGAGTCACACGGGACAAAAACAGTTTCCCATCAAGATGCTCGATTTCGTGGCAGAAAGCACGGGCAAGCAGACCGTCTCCAACCAGTTGCACCGTCTCCCCTGCGCGATTTTGTGCCTGAACGGTAACATGCATCGGACGTTCTACTTCACCAAACACGCCGGGCACACTCAAACATCCTTCAGGGCCGTTTTGACGTCCGGATTGGGCAATAATTTTAGGGTTAATCAATTCAATAGGACCATCCCCTACATCAATTACAGCAATCCGCTTTAAAATACCCACCTGTGGAGCCGCAAGACCAACACCGTTGGCGGCGGTCATTGTTTCAATCATATCATCCAACAGTTGGCAGATGCGCTCGTCAATTACTTCAACTACACGGCAGGGCTTTCCCAAAACGGGATCACCGCGTTTCACAATTTCTCTGATAGCCATTTTATCCTTATCCTCCGTCACATGATCGAATTGGGGTTGCAATCTATTGTTACCGTCTGACGGGCAGACGGTTTTTTTGACAGATACGCGTTATAAAGACGGTGCAGCACACCGCGAGTTTCTTGTAAGTCGGTTGTTTTTAATAAAATCCTGAATCGGTACTTTCCACCGATTTTGGCAATCGGGGATTCTCCGCAGGAAAGGATTCGGTTTTTGTTTACAGGCAGTTCTCCCCGCTGTTGTACCACCGCTAACGCCTTTTCCCATTTTTCCAGAACACATCTCCCTGCCACTTCCTCATCGGAAGTGACCTGAATCAATACGAACTGGGAAAAGGGCGGTAATAAAAGCATTTTTCGCAGTGCCAGTTCGCTTTCGAAAAAGCCGAGATAATCCTGCCGCTTGACAAATGCAATAGTCTCATCGTCAGGTGAATAGGTCTGAATAACTGCTTTCCCTGCCGTTTCACCGCGGCCCGAACGACCGCAAACCTGGGTTAAAAGCTGGAAGGTGCGTTCACGCGAACGGTAGTCGTCAATATGCAGAGATAAGTCTGCTGCCAATACGCCCACCAGAGTAACATCAGGAAAATCAAGACCTTTGGCAATCATTTGTGTCCCCAGCAGGATGTCGGTCTGCTTTTTTGAAAAGGCGGATAAAATGTTCTGGTGAGAAAGTTTTCCGCCGGTGGTATCCGCATCCATACGGGCAATCTTCAAATGGGGATAATGTTCTTTTAATAGTTGCTCTACCTTTTGTGTTCCTGCGCCGAAAGGCTTGATATAAGTACTTTTACATGAAGGGCAAACGGTCGGCAAGTCACAGCGGTAATCACAGTAATGGCAAACCATCTCACCGTCTTGGGCGTGATAGGTCATTGACACACTGCAGTTAGGACATTTCAGCACTTCGCCACAGTTACGGCAGGAAACGAAGGAGGCGTATCCCCGCTTGTTTAAAAATAAAACGCTCTGTTTTTTTGCCGCTGCATTTTGTTCCAACGCATCAGATAAAGTTCGGCTGAAAACCGAACGGTTTCCATTCATCAGCTCCTTGCGCATATCCACCAAAAGGATGTCGGGCAATTTCGCCGCATTACTTCGAGCGGTCAAAGTCAGCAAAGCACTGTCCTTTTCTTGTGCTGCATAAAATGATTCTATCGACGGCGTTGCAGAGGAAAGTAAAACAGGGCAACGTTGTAATTCACCACGCTTAAATGCCACATCGCGGGCATGATAGCGTGGGCTGTTTTCAGATTTATAAGAGGGTTCGTGTTCTTCGTCAATGACGATAATGCCAAGATTTCGGCAAGGTGCAAAAACGGCAGACCGTGCACCGACTACCACATCTACATCACCGTTTGCAATGCGATTCCACTGGTCAAAGCGTTCCCCGTGAGACAGAACACTATGCAAGACGGCAACACGTTCGCCAAAGCGACCTACAAAACGTTCTAACATCTGCGGCGTTAAAGAAATCTCGGGAACCAGTACGATTGCCTGTTTTCCCAAAGCAATTACATGTTCAATGGCCTGTAAAAAGACTTCGGTTTTACCACTCCCTGTAACGCCGTAAAGCAGCGTTTTAGAAAACGTTTCCTTTTCCACTGCGGCTTTTAGATGCGCGATTGCGGTGGCTTGTTCGGCAGTAGGATGAAACGGTGCCGTCCGTTGGTGCCCGATCAAAGCAGTCGGGACACGTTGGACCGCGCGCTCTTCCAGAGCCACCAACCCTTTTTGCAAAAGGCCGTCCGTTGCACTGCGGGAAGTTTGGGTCTCGGATACCAAAGTTGCCACAGAAACCGAACCGCTTTCAATCAGATAACGCAGTTGTTTTTCCTGAGCAGGTGCAGAACGGAATGCCGAAAACCGCTCCAAAGCTTCATCAGCAGGAACAGTTAAAGCGACAAAAGTCTCTTTTTTTTCGTGAACCGCAGACTCCTCTTTGCGGATAACAGCAACAATTCCCGCCTCGGAAAGCGTTTTCAGCTGAGGGCGCAGACTTTTTGCAGAAAGTGCCGTACACAGGCGGGTGTATTCCACGGTGCCGTGTTCCCGAAGGGCGTTAACGATCTTTTTGGCAATTCCCGATCGTCCCACGGCGGATCGAACCTCTTCGTCAGAACAGTCCGAAACAAGGCTCAGTAATTCAACATAATTCCGACGGCTTCCCGGCGGCATCAGCACCCGCAGAGCATCCTGATAAGTGCAAAAAGTTTCATCCCTTAAATAGTCCACTAAAGGTAATAGTACATCGGGACAGGAAACGGCAGAAGCATCGGCAGAAACCAACGCTTTCAGTGAATCGCCCTCCTCATTGGTTAAAGCAAGAATGACCCCCGTGCTCAACCGATTGCCCGCACCAAAAGGGACCGAAACCTGCATTCCCGCACGAACCTGTGAACACAATTCTTCAGGAACGGCATAGGAAAAGCATCGGTCTAATGCGCGTGAATCATTTTGTAAAGCAACGTGGGCAACCATACTTGGCTCCTTTACAGAAGGTTCTTTAAAAGCTCGGAACGATTCATCGGTGAGAGTGCAGCAAAGGGAATATCAAAGACGCTGACTGCTCCTTTTCGACCATCACGGCTCAATCTGGCAATGGCACGGGCATATGCAACCAGTACGCTTCCCGTAAACTCAGGGTTGCTTTCCAGTTCGAGATGAAATTCCATCTTTTGTTTGGTGTTTTCGCCCGTAATACCCGTACGAATCACCATTCCGCCGTGAGGCATCCCCGAATGGTCGCGATCAAGTTCTTCTTGAGACACAAAGACCACTTCGGTCTGGTACTCGTCAAAATAGTGAGGCATGGTACAAATTTGTTCCTTGATTTTATCAAGGTCCGCCCCTTCTTTTGCAACAACATAGCAAAGTCTGCGGTGTTTTTCACCCGTTGCAAGGACGGGATGTTCGTTATTGCGAACCCGTTCCAAAGCTGATTCTAACGGGATGGTATACTGCTTGGCATCGGCAACGCCGTCGATTCTGCGTATGGCGTCCGAATGGCCCTGGCTAATGCCCTTGCCCCAAAAGGTATAATCGTCTCCATCGGGCAGGATTGCCTGGGACAACAGACGGTTTAAAGAAAACAGACCCGGGTCCCAACCGCAGGAAATTAAAGAAAGGTGCCCGTTTTCGGTTGCAACAGCATCGATTTTTTCAAAGTATTCAGGAATCTTTGCATGGGTATCAAAACTGTCTACAGTATTGAACATTGCCGCCAGTTCAGGTCCCTGAACAGGCAGGTCGGTTGCCGAGCCGCCGCAAAGAATCATTACATCAATTTGGTCACGATAGTCCTTTGCATCGACAATAGGGATCATTTTACCGTTTTTTTCGGTGGCGCGGCGGGTAAAGACCCCCACCAACTCCATATCCTCGCACTTGGCGAGAGCAAGTTCTACACCACGGCCCAAATTCCCGTAGCCTGCAATTCCTACTCTTATTTTAGACATCCAAATCCACCTCATCACTATAACTTGTAATCACCCGATCGGCAATTTTTATTAGTTCTTCCTTTGCCGTTTCGGTTTGCTCGCCCAGGATCCCGACCACGTACATTCCTGCAGATTTCGCACTACTGGAAACTGCGGGAGAGTCTTCGAATACGACACACTCCTTTGGAGCAACACCGATCCGCCGGGCAATATCATAAAAACATTCGGGGGAAACTTTTTTGTGTTGAAGCTCATGAGTTCCGTAGACATAGGAAAAGTATTCCGCAATGTCAAACCGTTTTAACACCTTTTTCGCAATCTCGCCCAGATTGGTCGTAACCAGGGCCAGAATCTTCCCCTCTGCTGCCAACCGGCGGACAAACGCCGCGGCTCCGTCCTTTAAAGTGGCACGGTCAGCGTATTCCTTGATGGAAAGTTCGTCAATTTCATCCATAATTTCCTGAGCAGTTTTGGGCAATGAAAAACGATCTTTTAAATAGACGGCAAGGTTGTCGTAGGTCAGGTTCATTGCATCACGAAACTCTGTCTCGGTCAGCACTACACCAAAGGGTTCTAAATAGGACGCCAACAACCCCCGCCATAAATCAAAAATATGAATCAACGTTCCATCCATATCAAATAAAGCGGCACGAAAAGACATGGCACACCTCAGTTTTTAAGACTCTGTAACGGTGCAGGAATGCGTCCGCCACGGTCAATAAAAGCTTTGGCACTTTCGTTATGAACAGCCATAACGGGAGCACGGCCCAAAAGTCCGCCGAATTCGATCATATCCCCTACTTTAGAACCCGGGGCAGGAATCACGCGAACGGCGGTGGTTTTACTATTAATCATACCGATTGCCGCCTCGTCTGCAATAATCGCAGAAATGGTTTCGGCAGTGGTATCGCCGGGAACGGCAATCATATCCAGACCAACCGAGCAGACACAAGTCATTGCCTCCAGCTTATCCAGCGTAAGAGTACCCGTTTCAGCGGCGTGGATCATACCTGCATCTTCACTGACAGGGATAAAAGCGCCCGACAAACCGCCGACAAAAGACGAAGCAAATACACCGCCTTTCTTGACTGCATCGTTCAGCAACGCCAAAGCCGCAGTCGTACCATGGGTACCGCAGCACTCCAGACCCATTTCTTCTAAAATATAGGCTACGCTATCGCCAACTGCAGGCGTAGGCGCCAACGACAAGTCTACAATGCCAAAAGGAACACCAAGGCGGCGGGAAGCCTCACGGGCAACCAACTGCCCCATTCTGGTAATTTTAAATGCGGTCTGTTTGACCGTCTCGGCAACTGTTTCAAAATCCGCGCCGGGAATCTTTTCTAATGCACACTTGACAACACCGGGACCACTGACGCCCACGTTGATGACACTATCCGCTTCCCCAACGCCATGGAATGCACCTGCCATAAAGGGGTTGTCTTCCACTGCGTTGCAAAAAACAACCAACTTTGCACAACCAAAACCCTGTTTAGACGGGTCAAATTCGGCAGTATCTTTAATGATCCGCCCCATTTGTGCCACGGCGTCCATATTAATCCCCGCTCTTGTAGAGCCGACATTAACGGACGAGCAGACAAAATCGGTAGAATTCAAAGCTTCCGGAATCGAACGAATCAGCCGTTCATCGCCGCGGGTATAGCCCTTGTGTACCAGTGCGGAAAATCCGCCGATAAAATTGACACCCGTTGTTTTGGCAGCACGATCCAACGCCTTTGCGAAGGGAACGTAATCGTCAGCATCCGACGCTTCGGCGACCATTGAAATCGGCGTAACGGAGATCCGCTTGTTAATAATCGGGATACCGTACTGCAGTTCGATTTTTTCGCCGACCTTGACCAAATTCTCGGCACGACGGGTGATTTTATCATAAATTTTTTCGCAGCTTTTTTTGGCATCGGAATCACAACAATCGCGCAAGGAAATCCCCATCGTAATCGTTCGGATATCAAGGTTTTCCTGGTCAATCATATTGACGGTTTCTAAAATTTCTCTGATATTAAACATAACCCAATCCTCCGTCAAATATGATGCATGGAGTCAAAAACATCCTCTTTTTGGAGATGGATGGTAACATGTTTTTCACGCCCGACTGCATTTAGCTTTTCAACCAGGTCGCTAAAGTTCAGTTTGCTGTTTTGCAGGTCAACCAACATGATCATTGCAAACACATCCTGTAAAATGGTCTGCGAAATATCTAAGATGTTCACATCTTCTTCCGAAAGGGCGGTCGCCACCTTCGCAATAATACCGGACTGGTCTTTTCCCATTACGGAAATAACTGCTCTCATTTGTATTTCCTCCTTATTGATTGCGCTGACGCAACGCTTCATACATCATAACCCCTGCCGCGACAGACGCATTTAACGACTCGATTTCGCCATTCATCGGAATCGAAACCATCATATCGCAGGTTTCACGAACCAAGCGGCTGATGCCGTCTCCTTCTGCACCGATGACCAGGCAAAGGGGTCCTTTTAAATCACTTTTATAAAGGGGAGTACCATCCATATCAGCACCGATGACCCAAATCCCCTTCTCCTTCAGTTCTTCCAAAGTACGGGTCATATTTGTTACTTTTGCTACAGGAGTATACTCCAAAGCACCTGCCGCAGTTTTTGCAACAACCGCGGTCAGACCGACCGAGCGGCGTTTGGGGATAATGACCCCGTGTGCACCTACTGCATTGGCTGTACGGATGACCGAGCCCAAGTTATGGGGATCGGTCAACTGGTCCAAAGCAATTAAAAACGGCGGTTCTTTCTTCTCCTCCGCCCGTTTCAACAAGTCCGATACCTCAGCGTATTCGTGCATGGCAACGAAAGCCAAAACACCCTGGTGATTCCCTGTCTCGGAAAGGTCGTTTAACCGACGGCGATCCACCTCCTGTACGGGTATCCCCCGTTCCTTCGCTTTGGAAAGAATAATGGAAACAGACCCTTCGGTTTCGCCTTTTGCCACCAGGATCTTATCAATTTCACGGCCTGCCCGCAACGCTTCGATAACAGGATTTCGGCCTTCGATACGGTCGTTTAAAAAGTTTTCTTTTTCTACCATACGGCCTCCTTATTCCTCGATGCGAAGCCAAGACAGAACTTTGATGGTACCGTCAGCCTGCAGGGAAGAAAGTTCGCTCTTGATCTGACCTTCTTCAGCTGCTTCGGTAATAAACGCAAGACCGTTTTCCATAGCAACAAAAGTCACAATGCCAAATACGGAACTGATGGCTTTTCTTGCTTCGTCCGGATTAACGGCAGATATGCGAACCATTGCACGGATTTCCATATGATCGCAATCTCCCACAAGGCCGGACTCTCCGTCTGCCCAGATAACACTACGGTTGACATTACGGTGTTTAACGCAATCAATGATGTCGGCAACGACCGCACTGGCGGTAGGCAGTTTTCCCGCGCCGCGACCATAGAACATAACGTCGTCAATGGCGTTACCATTGACCAGAATGCCGTTAAACACATCGTCAACATGTGCTAAGGGATGGTTTTTGGAAATCAAGCAAGGGCTGACACGGCAGTAGACACGATTGTGGAGTTTGCGATAAACGCCCAGCAATTTGATGACATAACCGGCGGCTTCTGCAGCGGAAACGTCCTCCAAGGTCAACCGAGAGATGCCCTCGGTCAAAATCTCGTCAGTGGGCAACTGGCGTCCGTAAATCAACGAGCCCAAAATGGCAATCTTACGGCAGGCATCAATTCCGTCGATGTCTGCGCTGGGGTTGCGCTCGGCATAGCCGCGTTCCTGCGCCTCGGCAAGGGCTTTGTCAAAAGGCACGTCGTTCTGGAACATCTGGGTCAGAATGTAGTTGGTGGTTCCGTTTAAGATACCGATAACCGATTGAATCTCGTTTCCTGCAAGGCACTGATGCAAGGGGCGGATAATCGGGATGCCACCGCCGACGCTCGCCTCAAAAAGATAGTTCAAATCTTTTTCTTTCGCCAGCTTTAAGAATTCGGCACCGTGCTTGGCAACCAGTTCCTTATTGGAGGTAACAACGCTCTTTCC
>JAZOOX010000029.1:0-39904 GCA_045655245.1 Clostridia bacterium
TGCGCCGAAGCACGGACATTGTTGGAACTTCAGTATACGGAAATCGTCAAGTGTGCCGAAAAACTGCGGTTACTGCAGCGGGAAGAAATAGGCGAAAAAAGCGAATGACGGTCGGTTGGAAAAAAGAGTGTCTGCGGGCGCCCTTTTTAAGTTGAGTTAAAAATTTTAACCCAACCGAGGTTTGCTGTTGGTTAACTTTTGTTAACCAAACTGAAAAAGGTTCTTGTTGACGGATTGATTGGAATGTGGTAGAATGATTTTGCAACACAAAACATCTTTTGATGACTATAATGCCTTTAAGGTGTGCATTTTACCTTTGGTAAAAATGCATGCTCTGTTTTGGCACCCTTTGAGGTCATTGTAGTCGGTTTTGTGTTGCAGCTTACCGCTAGGAGCCATGCGTTTTTCGGGTGCGTGGTTTCGGCTATGCACCTTTTTTATTGGGGGAAAGAAATGAAAGACTTTACCAAAGAGTACCGCGCCTTATGCTTTGAATTTTACGAGGGGACGGGGATCTACAACAATGCAGTGAAGCGGCTGCCCATGTGCGCCGAAGCACGGTCTTTGTTGGAACTTCAGTATACGGAAATCGTCAAGTGCGCCGAAAAACTGCGGTTACTGCAGCAAGAAGAGATGGATGAGAAAACCGAATCATAAAAGGCTGATAAAAAAGGGCGTCTGCGGGCGCTCTTTTTTGTTTGTTTATATTGCACTTTTGAAAAATTTGTTATATAATAGTTTTAAGTATGAAAGGGGATAGCAATATGGAACAACCGAAGTACAAAAGAGTGATGTTGAAGGTCAGCGGTGAAGCTTTGGCAGGCGACCGCAAGTTTGGCCTCGACTTTGATAAGATCGGCAAGGTCTGCGACCAGATTGCCAAGGTCAGCGAGATGGGCGTTGAAGTTGCCATTGTTGTCGGCGGCGGTAATTTCTGGCGCGGACGGAGTGGCGCCAATATGGACCGTACCCGCGCAGACCATATGGGGATGCTGGCAACGGTCATCAACTCCCTGGCGTTGTTGGATGCATTAGAAGCCCGCGGGATTGCTACCCGTGTTCAGACCGCCATCGAAATGCGTCAGATTGCCGAGCCGTACATTCGAGGCAGAGCGGTCAGTCACCTGGGCAAGGGTCGGGTCGTGATTTTTGCCTGCGGTACAGGAAACCCCTTCTTCTCCACCGATACTGCTGCCGCACTCCGCGCTGCAGAAATCGATGCAGATATGATTTTACTGGCCAAGAACGTGGACGGTGTGTACGACAGCGACCCCCATATAAACCCCGATGCGGTCAAGTATGACCATCTGTCCTACTTAGACGTATTAAGCGGTCGGTTAGGGGTTATGGACTCCACCGCAACGTCTTTGTGTATGGACAACAACATCCCGATTTTGGTATTCGGGCTGGACAAACCCGAAAATATTGTGCGTGCCGTTATGGGAGAATCCATCGGAACGCTTGTTGAGGAGGAAGAATAATGAGCGCTTATCAGATTTATGAAGAAAAAATGCAGAAAACGGTTGTCGCTTTCCAGAACGAGATGAACAGCATCCGTGCAGGACGTGCCAATCCTTCGGTTTTAGACCGTGTTATGGTGGATTATTACGGCTCTCCCACCCCCATTGCCCAGGTCGGCAGTATCAGTGTTCCCGAACCCCATATGATTATGATTCAGCCTTGGGATGCTTCTATCGTGAAGGAAGTCGAAAAGGCCATTATCAAGTCGGAAATCGGAATTACCCCCAACTCGGACGGCAAAGTGATCCGTTTGGCATTCCCGCCTTTGACCGAGGAACGCCGTAAGGAACTGGTCAAGACCGTTTCCAAAAAGACCGAGGAGAGCAAGGTCGCTGTCCGCAACGTTCGCCGTGATGCGTTAGACGATTTTAAGAACAAGAAAAAGAACAGCGAGATCACCGAGGACGACTTAAAGGGTGCAGAAAAGGACATTCAGGATTTGACCGACCGTTTCTGCAAGGAGCTGGATCGTCTGTCCGCACTGAAAGAAAAGGAAATTATGGAGATTTAAGATGTTCCCTTTCCGTAAAAAAGCAGAACAACCCGACTTTGACCCCACCCGTGTTCCCCGCCATATCGGGATTATTATGGACGGAAACGGCCGTTGGGCAAAGCGCCGCGGGTTACCACGCAGTGCCGGCCACCGTGCCGGCATTAAGGTCTTAGAGGATATTGTGGAGTACGCCGATTCTTTGGGAATCGAGATGATCACCGCTTACGCTTTTTCTACCGAGAACTGGAAACGCTCGAAGGAGGAAGTGGATGCGCTGATGGCGTTGCTCCTGGACTACCTCAAGAACTTTGAAAAACACCTGGGCGGGCGGAATGTCCGCATCCGCATCATCGGGGAGCGGTCTGCTCTGTCCGAAGAAATGCAGGCGGAAATGCGCCGTGCCGAAGAAGGCTCTGCCAAGAATACGGGCATTACCGTCAACATGGCGATCAACTACGGCGGACGGTTGGAAATCGTCAAAGCCGTACAAAAGATCGCCGAGCAGGTAAAGGCGGGGACGCTGGACCCCAAGGACATCACCGAGGATACCTTGTCCGACGGGATGTACCTGGCTTCTCAGCCGCCTCTTGATTTTATCATCCGTCCCAGCGGCGAGTTGCGCTTGTCCAACTTTATGCTTTGGGACTCTGCCTATGCCGAGTTTTGGTTTGATAACATCTGCTGGCCCGACTTCCGTGACAAAGACTTACTGCGGGCGATTGTCGCCTACCAAAATCGCGACCGCCGTTTCGGTAACGCGCAGTAGAAAGTGTACGATTATGAAAACAAGAATTTTGACCGCTTTGGTCGCGCTGCCCCTTTTGGTAGCAGTTTTGCTCTTTCCCAAGCCCTGGATTTTAGCCCCCGTGGTGGCGCTTTTGTCCTGCATCGGGCTTTGGGAAATGACCCACGCCCTAAACCTTTTTGAAAAGCGCCCCCTGACTTTGCTTTCGGCACTGATGGCGGTGCTTTTTCCGCTGACGGCGTGGTTGTTGCCCCAGTTGCTTTGGTTGCTGGCAGTGGTCTATACCCTGTTGGTTTTGTGCGCCTCGGTAGTCTTTCACAAGACCCTGCCGTTGGCTGATGTGGCAAAGTCCTACCTTGCCACTTTCTACGTGGCGGGGCTCTTTTCCGCCGTGGTCTCGGTACGGATGGCGCCCGAGGGGCATCTGCTGTTATGGTTGATTTTTATTGCCGCTTTCGCCACCGACACCTTTGCCTATTTTACGGGCGTTTTTTTGGGACGGCATAAGCTCTGCCCCGAGATCAGTCCCAAAAAGACGGTGGAGGGTGCTGTCGGCGGGGTCGTCGGCTGTGTATTGTGCTTTTTCCTGTTTGCCTATGTCCTGATCGTCCGCAATACGGTTGCGGTTAACCTGCCTTCGTTACTCACGTTGGGGGCAGTGGCTTCGGTGGTGTCCATGTTTGGCGACCTGTCCGCCTCCATCATCAAGCGCCAGGTCGGTGTAAAGGACTACGGCAATCTTTTCCCCGGTCACGGCGGTGTGTTAGACCGCTTTGACAGCGTATTGTTTACTGCTCCGACCATTGCGGTCTGGAGCCAAATCTGGCCCATTTTATGGACCGTTTTCAGGTGATGGTATGAGACAAATCGGTATTTTGGGTTCGACGGGATCGATTGGTACCCAGACTTTGCAGGTGGCAGAGCATTTGGGGATTCGTGTGGTCTCTTTGACCGCCCATCGGAATATTCATTTGTTAGAGGAGCAGATCCGCAAGTTCTCCCCGAAGGTGGTTTCGGTCACCGAGGAGGCGGATGCAAAAGCGCTTCGTGAAGCCGTTGCCGATTTTGATACCCAGGTATATTTCGGCGCCGAAGGGTTGGTTGCCGCCGCAACCGCCGAAGGGGTGGACCTTTTGGTGACGGCGGTCATGGGCAGTGTAGGGCTGTTTCCTACCCTTGCCGCCATTGAAAAAGGCATCGATATTGCCCTTGCCAACAAGGAGACCTTGGTTTGTGCAGGGGATTTGGTGATGTCCGCCGCCCGCCGCAAGGGGGTCAACATCCTCCCCGTGGACAGCGAACACAGCGCCATCTTCCAGTCCCTTGCCGCCGGACGACGGGAGGACTTACAAAAGATTTTACTCACCTGCTCGGGCGGGGCATTCCGCGGCAAGACCCGCGATCAGCTGATTGACGCCCGTGGGGCAGATGCTTTAAAGCACCCCAACTGGTCGATGGGTCAAAAGATCACCATTGACTCGGCTACCCTGATGAACATGGGCCTGGAGCTTATCGAGGCGATGCATTTGTTTGACGTATCCCCCGACCAGATCGAGATTTTGATTCATCCCCAGAGCATTGTCCATTCGATGGTGGAGTTTCGTGACGGGTCGGTGATTGCCCAGTTAGGCACCACCGATATGCGTATCCCCATCCAGTACGCCCTGACCTACCCCCAACGGGTGGAGGGGCTGTCGGCATCTTTGGACTTTTTAACCCGCAACACCTTAACCTTTTCCGCCCCTGATTTAGAGGCGTTCCCCTGCCTTTCCTTGGCAGGCCGGGCGGCAAGAGCAGGCGGGACGTTGCCCACCGTGATGAACGCCGCCAACGAAGTAGCGGTTGCCGCTTACTTAAAAGACCGCATTTCTTTTTATGGCATTGCCCAGGTCATTGAATCGGCGATGTCTGCACATACTAATATTCCTAACCCCACTTTAGAAGACATTGCCGCGGCAGATGCCGAAACCCGCCGTTGGGTTTCAGAAAGGATTTCCTTCAATGACTGATTTTTTGTGGAATGCGATCATCCTGATCGTCTCCCTTGGGATTATGGTGCTGGTTCACGAACTGGGGCATTTTCTGGTCGCCAAGCGCAGTAAGATCGGCGTACTGGAGTTTGCCATCGGGATGGGACCTGCTTTGTTTTCAATACAGCGTGGTGAAACACTCTACTCAATCCGTGCCATTCCCTTGGGCGGATTTTGTCGTATGGAGGGGGAGGACGAGGATGCAAAAGATAACCCCGCCGCCTTCCATAACCACCCCAAATACCAACGCTTTTTGACCCTTGTGGCAGGGGGCGCCATGAACCTGTTACTGGGGTTTGCGGCCATGTCGCTGCTCTTTTGTACCGCCGTACAAGTGCCCACCAACCAAGTCGATTCGGTGATTGCAGGCTCGGTTGCAGAACGCTTTGGGTTACGGCAAGGGGACCGTTTGGTTGCGGTGGACGGGATGGGGATCGAGGACGCTTCCGATTTTTCTGACCTGCTCTTTGACCGTTGCGATAAGCCCTTTTCGGTCACCGTGGAGCGGGACGGAGAACAGTTTACGTTACAGGATGTCCGTATGACCGTGCCCGAAGGCGGGGCATACACCACCCCCATGTTCGGCGTGGTCTGGGCGCAGGAACCCCGCCACATAATTGAAAGCACTGTCGTCAGCGAAGTGCGTCCCGGTTCTACCGCCGAAAAGGCGGGGCTTTGTGCAGGGGACCGAATCGTAGCCATCGACGGCAAGGTCGTTAAGATTGCACAGGACATCAGCTGGCACTTTACCAGAAAGGGCTATGAAACGCCTTATACGCTGACCGTGTTGCGGGACGGCGAAAAGCGGACCTTGGAGGGCGTTGCGGTAGACACCTACGCCTATACCGACAGCGGGAACGGTTATGTCCGCACCTCGCTGGGGTACTCGTTATACCAGGCACCTCAGACCTTTTTCAGCGTGGTCCGCACCGCCTTTTACTATACCGGGTTTATGATGAAGGCGGTCCTTTCCTCCCTTTGGGATTTGGTCAGCGGGAACGCCTCCTTGAACCAAATGTCAGGGCTGGTGGGCATTTCGGGCGAGTTGGGCGCCGCCGCAAAGCGGGGCATTGCCGACTTTTTAATGCTCTTCGGAATGCTGAGCATCAACCTGGGCATCATTAACCTTCTGCCCCTGCCCGCCCTGGACGGCGGACGCATCCTCTTTTTAGCGGTGGAAGCGATTCGGGGCAAACCCATCCCGCCTGAGCGGGAGGGTCTGGTTCACGGCATCGGGTTTTTGTTGTTGATCCTTCTTGCCCTGGCTGTGAACATTAACGATATCATCAAACTATGGAGTTGAAACGGATGACAAAACAGGTTTTGGTACGGAATATCCCCATTGGCGGCGGAGCGCCGATTTCGGTTCAGTCAATGACCAACACCCCCACCCGTGACGTTGCCGCCACTGTGGCGCAAATCAAGGGGCTGGAGGCGGCGGGCTGTGACATTGTTCGCCTTGCCATTCCCGATATGGAAGCGGCAAAAGCCGTGGACAGGATCCGTGAACAGGTGAATATTCCCTTGGTTGCCGATATCCATTTTGACTACCGTCTTGCCCTTGCGTGTATCCAGCGGGGGATTGACAAAATCCGCATTAACCCTGGCAACATCGGCGGGGATGAAAACGTCCGTGCAGTCGCTTCTGCCGCACGGCGGGCGGGAATCCCCATCCGCATCGGCATTAACGGCGGTTCTTTGGAAAAAGAACTCTTAGACCGCTACGGACACCCCTGCGCCGAAGCCATGGTGGAGAGTGCGCTCCGTCAGGTAAAGCTGTTGGAACAAGCGGATTTCGGGGACATTGTTTTGTCTCTAAAGGCGTCGTCGGTGCCCATGACCATCGCCGCTTACCGTCAGATCTCCCAACAGACCGACTACCCGCTGCATATCGGGATTACCGAAGCGGGAACGAAATGGCAGGGGACTTTGGCGGCGGGAATCGGCATCGGTACGCTGTTGTCCGAGGGGATCGGTGACACCCTGCGGGTATCTTTGACCGACGACCCTGCGGAAGAAGTACATACGGGGATTGCCCTGTTGCGGCTCTTGGAAAAACGCCGCGGATTGCGGTTTGTATCCTGTCCCACTTGCGGTCGGTGTCAGGTAGACCTGGTACCCATCGCCAACGAGATTTACGAGAAGATTCGCGGCATTGACCAGCCCCTGCACGTTGCGGTTATGGGTTGCGCCGTCAACGGCCCCGGCGAAGCCCGGGGGGCGGACATCGGTCTTGCCTGCGGTCGGGGGGAGGCGCTGTTGTTCTACCACGGCGAAACGGCGGGAAAACTCCCCGAAGCAGGGCTGGCGGATGCCTTTGTACAACGAGTGTTTGCACTTGCGGAGGAACGAAAGAACCATGAGTAAAAGTTTGCCTGAGATTTTTAAGGAAGTTTCCTTTTCTGAATATACCGCCCTTTTATCCTGCGGAAAACTGGAGCAGGTCTTGGTCAACGCCGAAAAGCGGAGCGTTTTGTTAAAGTTCACCTTTTACTCCCTGATCGACCGTGGACTGCTTTTGGGCATGACAGATGCCATCAAAAAGACCTATCGACTAAACGAGGTGTCGGCGTCGGTTACATACGACGGTATCCCCGGGGACGACGCCTATTACCAGTCGTTGAAGCCTGTTCTTTATGCCATGCTCCCCGCCTCGGAAAGTCTGCTGGAAAACAGCACGGCGACGGTCGAGGGCGGGTGTATGGTCATCCGCGGCGGGAACGGTTGCGAGCTGTTTAACAGCGACCGCTACAAAACCGCCCTGTCCCAGCTGTTCGAGCAGGAGTTGGGCGTGTCCTTGCGTGTCCGTTTTGAAACCAACGAAGCCTACGACCCCGAAGCGTTCTTGAAAATGCAGGAGGAGGCGGAGCGGGAAGCCGTCCGCCGCATCCGTGCGGAAGTTGCGCCCAAAGGGGACGAGCAAATCCTTTACGGCAAGGAAATCCCCGACGGGGACGAGCCGATTGCCGCCTTAACCGAGGAATCGGGGCGGGTGGTCTTAAAGGGCCGAGTTTTTTCCACCGAATCCCGGGAAATCCGCGGGGGACGGATGCTCTTTAAGTTTGATATTACCGACTACACAGGCTCCACCACCGTTAAGATGGTAGAGCGCGCCGACACCGTTCTTCGTGTGATGGAGAAGGTGGAGAAGGGAATGGTCGTTCGCCTTCGGGGTGTGGCACAATATGATAAGTATGACCGGGAAGTGGTGGTCCTTTTAAACGATTTAATGAAAATCAAAGACCCCTGGGTCAAGACCGATGACGCCCCCGAAAAGCGGGTGGAACTCCACGTGCACAGCAAGATGAGCGCCATGGACGGCGTGTCCGAAATCAAGGAACTGGTCAAGCGTGCCGCCAAGTGGGGGCATAAAGCCATCGCCGTTACCGACCACGGTGTTGTCCAAGCCTTTCCCGATGCCATGGATGCAGGGAAGAAGCACGGCATCAAAATCCTTTACGGGGTGGAGTGCTATTTGGTAGACGAGGATGCGGCTTCGGCGGTCAGCGCAGGGGCGGGGCATACCTTCGACGATACCTTTGTGGTCTTTGACTTGGAGACTACGGGGCTGATTGCCGCCCGTGACGAGATCATCGAGATCGGCGCGGTCAAGACCCGCAACGGCGAGGTCATTGAACGGTTTTCCCAGTTTATCAAACCCACCCGCGAGATTCCCGAAAAGATTACCGAGCTGACGGGCATCACCAACCAGATGGTGGCAGACGCGCCTTCTGTGGAGGAAGTGTTGCCCCAATTCTTAGAATTTTGCAAAGACACCGTTCTGGTTGCCCATAACGCGCCCTTTGATACGGGGTTTGTCCGCTATGCGGCACACCGACTGGACCTGCCTTTTGCGTTTCCTGTGGTGGATACCCTGCAGCTTTCCCGTATTCTGTTAAAAGAGTTAAAACGCCACAAACTGAACCTGGTCGCCGAGCATCTGGGGGTATCCCTGGAAAACCACCACCGTGCCTGCGACGATGCCGAAGCTACGGCGGGCATCTTCTTCAAGCTGGTGGAAAAGCTTCTCGAGCAGGGGGTCGAGTCGCTGGAGGAGTTGGAAAACTTCTGTCACAACGACGGGGACGTACTGAAAAAGGAGTACTTCCACGCCATCATTTTAGCCAAGGACATGGTGGGGCTGAAGAATCTGTACCAACTCATTTCCGAGTCCCATCTGAAATACTTCCACAAACAGCCCCGCGTGCCCAAGCACTTGTTTTTACAGCACCGTGACGGGCTGATGATCGGTTCTGCCTGCGAGGCGGGGGAACTTTACAAGGCGTTGTTGCACGGGGCGTCGGAAGAAAAAATCCGTTCCTTGGCACAGTTTTACGATTATTACGAAATCCAGCCCTTGGGCAATAACGAGTTTATGGTCCGCAACGGGATGATCGACACCGAGGGGTTAAAGAACATCAACCGCAGGATTGTGGCGCTGGGTGAACAGTACAAAAAACCTGTTGTGGCTACCTGCGACGTCCATTTCTTAGACCCCGAGGACGAGGTGTTCCGTCGGATCATCATGAAGGGCATGGGCTTTTCGGATGCAGACCAACAAGCGCCTTTGTACCTGCGCAACACCGAGGAGATGCTTCGGGAATTTGCTTATCTGGGGGAAGAAAAGGCGTACGAGGTGGTGGTCACCAACACCAACAAGATCGCTGATATGATCGAGGATATCAAGCCGATTCCTGACGGTACCTTCCCCCCGAAAATCGACGGTGCGGAGGAAGAAATCGAGCAAAAGAGTATCGAGCGTGCCGAGAAAATTTACGGTTCGCCCCTGCCCGAAATCGTTAAGACCCGTATGGACCGCGAGCTGAGCTCGATTATCAAAAACGGGTTCTCGGTCATGTATATCATTGCCGAGCGTTTGGTTAAAAAGTCCCTGGAGGATGGGTATATGGTCGGCTCCCGTGGGTCGGTCGGCTCGTCTTTCGTGGCGTATTTAACGGGGATTACCGAGGTAAACTCCCTTTGTCCCCACTACATCTGTCCCAACTGTAAACACAGCGAGTTCATCACCGACGGCGTTTACGGCAGCGGGTTTGACCTGCCTGACAAGACCTGCCCCAACTGCGGAACCCCTTACAAAAAAGACGGTCACGATATTCCTTTCGAGACCTTTTTGGGGTTTGACGGGGACAAGGAGCCTGATATCGACCTGAACTTCAGCGGTGAGTATCAGGCAAAAGCCCACAAGTACACCGAAGTCCTCTTCGGCGAGGGGAATGTCTACCGTGCGGGGACCATCTCCACCCTGGCGGATAAGACCGCCTACGGGTATGTGAAAAAGTACTTTGAAGAAAAGGGTCAGGTGGTTCACAACGCCGAATTAAACCGCCTGGTACAAGGCTGTGCCGGGATTCGCAAGACCACGGGTCAGCATCCCGGAGGCATTATGGTCGTACCGCGGTACAAGAACATTTTTGACTTTTGTCCCATCCAAAAACCTGCCAATGATATGTCGGCAGATTCCATCACCACCCACTTTGACTACCACTCCATTTCGGGGCGTATGTTAAAGCTGGACATTCTGGGTCACGATGACCCCACCATGATCAAGATGCTGGAGGACCTGACCGGCATTGATGCCACGACCATCTCGCTGGACGATAAAGAGACCATGAGCATCTTTACCTCCACCGAGGCACTGGGGGTCACGCCCGAGCAGATCAACAGCGAAGTCGGCACCTTTGCCGTACCCGAATTCGGTACCGGTTTCGTCCGTCAGATGCTTTGTGACACCCGCCCCACCACCTATTCCGAGCTGGTGCGGATCAGCGGACTGTCCCACGGCACCGACGTTTGGCTGAACAACGCCCAGACCCTGGTCAACACGGGGGTTGCACCCCTGTCCAAGGTCATTTGTACCCGTGACGATATTATGCTTTATCTCATCCAGTGCGGAGTGCCCGACCTACCTGCCTTTAAGATTATGGAGCAGGTGCGTAAGGGCAAGGGCTTAAAACCCGAGGACGAGGCGCTGATGCGGGAGAACAATGTGCCCGAATGGTACATCGACTCCTGTAAAAAGATCAAGTATATGTTCCCCAAGGCTCACGCTACCGCCTATGTGACCATGGCGTTCCGTATCGCCTGGTTTAAGGTGCACCGTCCGTTGGACTTCTACACCGCTTATCTGACCGTCCGCGCCGACGCCTTTGATGCGGGGACGATGATGTGTTCTTCCGATGAATTGCGCCGGCAGATTGCCGCCATTAACGCCAAGGAAGACGCCACCGCCAAGGAAAAAGAAAAAATCACGGTACTGGAAGTGTGTATCGAAATGTACGAGCGGGGCATCCGTTTCCTGCCTATTGATTTGTACGAGTCGGATGCGGTTAAGTTCCGCAAAGTAGACGGCAAGATCCTGCCGCCGCTGTCCTCGTTGGCAGGGGTGGGTGAGTCTGCCGCCCGCAATATCGTTGCGGCACGGGAGGAGGGCGCCTTCTTCTCGAAAGAGGATTTGCGGGTCCGTTCGAAAGTGTCCAAAACGGTGATCGAGACCTTAGAAGCACAAGGCTGTCTGGAGGGAATGCACGACAGCAGCCAGGTTACGATGTTTGAATTTTGAGGTGAAAGATAGTGAAAGTTTTGCATATTGCCGATGTTCACCTGACCTCCCGCACCGACCGTTCCGCCCGTGAGGCGGAGCGGGCAGACCGTTTGTTTGAGCGGCTGACCCAAGCCGTTGCGGAAGGGGCAGAACTCCTGCTGATCGCGGGGGATTTGTTTGACTCACCCTTCGAGAGCGAGTCGCTGACCCGCCGTGTTTTTGCTGCCCTGGCGGGGCTTGGCATTCCGGTCTGCATCATTGCGGGGAACCACGACTGCGCCTGCATCGGCAGTACCTATGCCAAGACCGATTTCCCCTCAAACGTCCATTTTTTAAACGGCACGGTGTTTGAAACCGAAGCCTTTGCCGTTTACGGGGCGTCCTTTACCGCCCCTTACGAATCCCGTCGGGTACTGGACGCCTTTTCGGTTACCGACCCCGACAAGATCAATATTTTACTTCATCACGGGGACTTGGTTTCCCCGGGTGGAGGGAGCGATTATGCGCCCTTCTCGAAAGACGAACTTGCCGAAAGCGGCGTCGATTATGCGGCGCTGGGGCATATCCACAAACAGACCGTCCCCGAAAAGGCGGGGCGGACCGTCTACGCCTATGCGGGGATCCCCGACGGCCGCGGCTTTGACGAGCTGGGCGAGCGGGGCGGCTGGATGCTGGACATCCAAAAAGGCGCCGTCACTCATGCCTTCTTTCCTATGTCGGGACGGCGTTATATCGAGCAGACGGTGGATTTAAGCGGGTTGACCCATACTGCCGCCTGTGCCGAAAAGATCCTGAAGGAGCTGTCGGGCACCCGAGAGGATGCTTACAAAATCCGCTTGACGGGACAGGCGCATTTTCCCTTGTCGGTGAAGGCACTGGGGGAGGCGCTGTCCGAACTGTACTTTGTCAAGTGCATTGACGAGTGCGGACAGGAAGCCGACCCGTCCGAGGGGTTTGACGGCTACTCGTTGGTGGGGCTGTTCCACCAATCGGCAATGGAGAAGATCAACGCCGCAACCGACGAAGAAAGCCGCCGCGTATTTGAACTGGCGCGGTCTGTCGGTCTGGCGGCGTTGCTGGAACAACCGCTTCGGGGGGTGGAGGAAGAATGAAACTTTTGAAACTGACGTTACATTCCTTCGGTCGGTACAAGAATACGGTCATTGATTTGGACGGTGGCCTGAACGTTTTGTACGGGTCTAACGGTGCGGGGAAAAGCACCCTGATCCACTTCCTGCTTTGGATGTTATACGACCCCGAAAGCCGCAAACGCACCCTGCGGGAGAAACTGCGGGAGCGGTTTCGTCCCTGGGACGGATCGGCACTGTCGGGGGAACTGGAGTTTGAAAAAGACGGCGTTCCCTACCGCATGGAACGCTATTATGATACCCCTGCCAAAAAACGCTTTGCCGTTTACCACGGTATCAGCGGCGAGGAGGTCACCGCCGACTTTTTGCCCACGGCGGGGGAAGCCCTGTTCGGCTTTGGGCAGGAGGCGTTTTTGCGCACCTTTTTTGTAGGGCAGTTAGGCTCCCCCTTTGAAAAAGAGGGGAAGGCGGATGAGGTGCAAACGGCACTGCTCAACCTGTCCACAGGCGGAGACGCTACCGTTTCGGCGCAAAAAGCCGTTAAGACCTTAGCGGATGCGGCAAAGTATTTTCGGCTGAAATCGGGGAAGGGTGGTGCCATCGGCAAGGTGGAGGAACAGCTGGACCGTCTGAACGAGACCCTGGACCAACGCCGTCGTCGGGAAGCTGACCTGAACCTTAAAATCCGCCGTTTGGAGCAGGTGACCGCTCAGGTAGAGGAGCAAAAACGCGCCAAAGCCGCCGCGGCGTATCAGGCACAGCAAAAACGGGCGGAACAGTTGGCCGCCCTTGCGGAAGAAGAAAAAGAACTGGCGGGTGCGGTTCAGCGAGTCGCATTGTTGCTGGAAGGGGTCGATACCGACCGTCTCCCCGATGCCGAGGATGCCTGCCGTTTGCAGAAAAGCACAGAAGAACGGTTGAGCGAGGTCCTGCGGGAGCGGGAGGAATGGACTGTTCGGGAAAGACTGTCCCGGGAACAGGCAGACCGTCAGCGGGAAGAGACTGCCGCTCGTGCCGCATCGAAGAAAAAGACCCTGCTGATGGCAGGCGGGGCGTTGGCACTGCTGGGCGTCATCGGTCTTTGGATCATCTACTTTGCCTTTTTGCTGATTCTTTTGGGCGGAGGATTGATGGTTTGGGGGATGTTGCAAAAGCCCAAGGCAGTTACCATGACCGTCGAGGATCATTCGGCGCAGATTGCCCGACTGACCGAGGAAGAATCCGCCCTGAAAGACAGGGCTGCCGCCGCGGAAAAGACCCTGACCGAGGTGTTCGGTCGGGCGGTGACCGAAGCGGACGTGCGCCTTGCCGTCACCCGCTTCAACGACCGCAAACTTTTGGAGATGAAACGGCAGGAGCTGGACAAGCGCCGTTCCTTATTGGGAGAGGCGACCGAGGCGGTCCCGCCCGTGGATTATGACGGTCCCGCTTTTGACGAGGGGTTGTTCCGCCGTCTGCTGACCGAGTGGGGAAGCCTGACTTCCGAACTGGAGAGCGGTTTTGCAGGACTTCCCGATGAACGTACCCTGCTGGAATCCATCGCCTGGGAAGAGGAGCGGTTGGTGTCCTTGCGACGGAAGCATGCCGCCTTGACCCTGGCGGCAGAATGGATCCAAGAACAGACTGCCGTACTGCAGAACAGCTTTGGACCGCAACTCAACCGTGGGGCGGCAGAAGTGCTGTCCTGTCTGACCGAGGGGGCTGTGACGGGGGTACGGGTATCGGGCGAGTATAAAATGGAACTCACCGACCGTGACGGAAGCCACGCTCTGGACTATTTCTCCAACGGCACCGTTGACCAGGCGTATCTGTCTCTGCGGCTGGGGATTTTGGATTTATTAGAGAAAAACGGGGACGGGCCTTTGATTTTAGACGATGTGTTTTGTCAGTATGACGAGGCGCGTTTGCGGGCAGGACTGGCGTTTTTGGGTAAGCGGGCGGCAAGCCAGCAGATCCTTTACTGCACCTGTCGCAAAGAAAGTTACCCCGAAGGCACGAAGATTATAAATTTAGATGGACTTTTTTAAAAAACTGTGGTATAATAAACCAAATAGCGATAGTATGGAAACGAAAAGGAGGATTTTTCATGTCTGCTAAGTTGTTAAACGAACTGGGATTGATTGAAATTGATTCGGACGTTATCGCTAAAATCGCCGGATTCGAAGCCACCAAATGCTACGGTGTGGTGGGAATGGCGTTTAAGAATAAGACGGACGGACTGGTCAGTTTGCTCCGCCGTGAGTCCATCAGCAAGGGCGTCCACGTTGCCGTTCGTGACGAGAAGCTGGTCATCGACCTGCACATCGTCGCCGAATACGGTATCAACATCGCCGAGATTTCGAAGAACATTGTTTCCAATGTAAGTTATGTGATTGAAAAGCTCACCGGGTTTGCGGTAGCTGAAGTGAATCTGTACGTGGACAGTGTCCGCGTAGACTAATTCCGAGGAGGAACTGATATGCATTCAGTAATTGATGGAGCGCTGCTTCGCGGAATGGTCCTTTCTGCGGCAAACACGCTTTCTAACCGTAAAAAGGAACTGAACGATTTAAACGTATTCCCGGTCCCCGACGGGGACACCGGCACCAATATGTCCATGACGATTCTTGCCGCCGCAGGTGCGGTAGAGGCGGAACCGTCCTTGGAGATCGGCAGGATTGCGGATAAACTGTCCTCGGCGTCTTTGCGCGGGGCACGGGGCAACTCGGGCGTTATTCTGTCCCAGTTGATCCGCGGCTTTTCCAAAGCCATCCGCGAGGCCGAGGTCATTGACTTGCCTACCCTTGCCGCAGCACTGCAGGCGGGTACTGACACCGCCTACCGTGCGGTTATGAAGCCTACCGAAGGGACGATTTTGACCGTTGCCCGTTACGGTTCCGAGTATGCCGTTTCGGCAGCAGAGACCGCTACCGACATCCTTTCGTTCTTAGAAGGGGTGCTGGAACAGCAAAAGGTCGCTCTTGCCAAAACCCCCGAAATGCTCCCCGCCTTAAAGCAGGCGAAGGTGGTCGATGCGGGCGGTGCAGGCCTGGTTGCTTTGTTTGAAGGGGCTTTGGCGTTCTTGAAGACGGGCGAGATTGTCGCCTTGTCCGACCAGACCGCGGTTGCCACCAAGATCGCTTCGGCACCTGCCAGAGCGACGGGGGACATCGAGTTCCGCTACTGTACCGAGTTTATCATCCAGAAGTACCGCCCGGGGACGGCAGTAGACCGTTTCCGTTCCGAGATTGCACCTCGGGGTGACTGTATGCTGGTCATCGACGACGACGAAATCGTTAAGGTGCATATCCACACCAACAACCCCGGCTTTGTATTGGAGCAGGCGGTTAAACTGGGTACCTTGGTGAATATCAAGATTGACAATATGGAAGAACAGCACAACGAGACGATTGAGATGGACGAACCCGTTCAAGAAGATAACACTCCCGAAAAGGATTTTGGGTTTGTTACCGTTGCTGCAGGGGAAGGCTTTGCCGCTTTGTTCCGTGATCTGGGGTGCGACACCGTTATTGAAGGCGGTCAGACCATGAACCCCAGCACCGAGGACATCTTAAACGCCATCAACCGCGTTCGCGCCCGTCATGTGTTCGTGCTGCCCAACAACAAAAACATCATCTTAGCGGCGGAACAGGCAAAAGCCCTTGCCGAAAAAGAGGTTACCGTGATTCCTACCAAGACGGTGCCGCAGGGCATCACCGCCCTCTTTAACTTTGACGAGACCGCTTCTCCGTCCGACAATGAAGAGGCAATGCGGGAGGGTATTTCCGGGGTCAAGACCCTGCAGGTTACCTTTGCCGCACGGTCTACCGTTTTGGACGAACGGGAGATTACCGAAGGGGACTACCTGGGCTTGTTGGAAAACAAGCTGGTCCATATTGCCAAGACCAGTGCCGAGGATGTGCTGACCGCCCTGTTGAAGGAACACGCCGCTGACGCCGAAATGATCACCCTTTATTACGGCGAAGACGTGACCGAGGGCGCCGCCAACGCCTTGGCAGAGCGTGTGGGAGAAAGCTTCCCCAACGCCGAAGTCCAGGTGCTTTGCGGTGCACAGCCCCTGTACTATTATATTGCATCTGTGGAATAATGAAAAACCTGCTTACCCAACCCGTTACGGCACTGCCGAATATCGGTGACCGTCGCGGCAGTTTGTTTGAAAAACTGGGCATCCGCGCCATTGGCGACCTGCTGGAGTATTTCCCCCGCGGGTACGAGGACCGCACACAGTTTTCGTCCATTGGGTTGTTAAAAGACGGTGACAAGGTGAGCGTTGATGCGGTGGTTACTGCCCCCGCAACGCCGATCCGTGCCCGTAACGGGCTTCAGATGCATCAGGTGACCGTTTCGGATGGAAGCGGTACCCTGAACTTAATATTCTTTAACAGTCCCTTCGCCGCGAAACGCTTGTGCCGCGGCGAAAGGTATTTATTCTACGGAAAGGTCAGTGTGATGGGTGGACGGAAACGGATGACCAACCCCGTTTGCGAACCGTCCCTGGATGACCCGAAACAGGCGGGGCGGATCATGCCCCTGTACCCCCTGACCGCAGGGCTTAGCCAATGGAACCTCCAAAACGCTGTGAAAGACACTCTGGAACGGCTGGACGAGGCGATTCCGGACCCCCTGCCTTCCCCGTTGCGGGTCAAGTATAACCTGCCCCGCATCCACTTTGCGTTGCAAAACATTCACTTCCCCGAAAACGGGGACAGTTTAAACCGCGCCCGTCGACGGCTGGTTTTTGAAGAGCTGTTGCTCCTGAAAATCGGTCTGTCCCAACTGAAAAAGGGACGGCGGGGGGAGACGGACATCCGCATCCCCAAAGCCCCGCGGCTGGCCGATTTGGCAAAGGCGCTGGGGTTTACATTAACGGGTGCGCAAAAACGCGCCCTGCAGGACATCTTTGCCGACTTAAACCGCTCGACCCCCATGAACCGACTGGTGCAGGGGGACGTGGGCTGCGGTAAGACGGCGGTGGCACTCTTTGCCATGTTTGCCGCTACCGAGGCAGGGTACCAGACCGCTATGATGGCACCCACCGAAATCCTGGCGCGGCAACACGCCGAATTCTTTGATAAAATGCTTTCGCCTTTCGGCGTTCGTACCCTGCTCCTGACCGGTCACCTCACCGCCGCCGAAAAGCGCAACGCCTTAAAGGCGATTGCCGACGGTGATGCACAGGTGATTATCGGCACCCATGCCGTGATTCAGGAAGACGTGGTTTACCAAAACCTGGGCCTTGTGGTCACCGACGAGCAACACCGCTTTGGTGTCTCCCAACGTGCCGCCCTTTCCCAAAAGGGGAAGGAACCCCACACTTTGGTTATGAGCGCTACGCCCATTCCCCGCACACTGGCGCTGTTGCTTTACGGGGACTTGGACTTATCGGTGATTGACGAGCTTCCTCCCAACCGCAAACCGATCCGCACCATTCTGGCAGACGAGACGTTGCGGGACCGGGTTTGGGGGTTTGTGAAGAAAACGGCGGCGCAAGGGCGGCAGGTTTATGTGGTCTGTCCCATGGTCTCCGAAACGGGGGAGGAGGACTTAAAGTCTGCCAAAGAGCTGTACCGGAGGCTCTCCCACGAGGTGTTCCCCGACCTGCGTGTGGGGTTGCTCTACGGCAAGCAGAAAGCTGCCGAGAAGCAGGAGCAGATCCGCGCTTTCACCGCAGGGGAGACCGACCTTTTGGTATCGACTACCGTGGTGGAGGTAGGGGTAAACGTCCCCAACGCCACCTTAATGATCGTTGAAAACGCCGAGCGGTTTGGCTTGTCCCAGCTGCACCAGTTGCGGGGACGTGTCGGCCGCGGAGGGGACGAGTCTTTTTGTATTCTCTTCTCGGAAAGCGGAAGCGCACGGGAACGGCTGCAGATTTTAGCCGAAAGCAACGACGGGTTTAAGGTCTCGGAACGGGACTTGGAACTCCGCGGCCCCGGCGATTTTTTCGGCACCCGTCAACACGGCGCCATGGAGTTTAAACTGGCGGATCTGACCCTGGACCGCAAGGTTTTTGAACAGGTGTTGGAAGCCGAAAAGGAACTCCTTTCTGCCGACCCCGAACTGCGAATGGAAGAACACCGGCTCCTGCGGGAGGAAGTAGTGGAAAAATTCGCCAAAATGGGACAAAATCAGATTGTTTTCAATTAGTGCTTGACTTTTCGGCCATAACTTTATAAAATAGAATGGAGTGGAGATGTGCGAGTTGTTTCAGGAACGGCACGGGGGAGGTCACTGATGACTTTAGAGGGGTTGGACACCCGTCCTACCACCGACCGTGTGAAAGAATCGGTTTTCAACATCATCCAGTTTGAAATTTACGGCAAAAGGGTTTTAGACCTCTTTGCGGGGAGCGGTGCGCTGGGCATCGAAGCCATCTCCCGCGGGGCGTCCCACGCCACCTTCGTCGACGCCAACCGCGCCGCCTGCGAGGTGGTACGGAAGAACCTGAACCACACCCGTCTGGAGGAACAGGCGACGGTGGTGCAGGGTACATACGACGGTTTTTTGCAATCCGCCAAAACCCCTTTTGACCTGGTTTTTTTAGACCCGCCCTATGCGTCCGATTTTGCGGCAAACGCCGTGGGACTGCTGAAAACGCGGGGACTGCTTGCCGACGGTGCGGTGGTGGTGGTCGAGCATGACCGACCCCTGACCGACCCCGTTTACAACGGGTTTTCGAAAAAGGAGTACCGCTACGGCAAAACCTTTGTCACCTTCTTGCGAAACGAGGGAACCAGCCTATGAAAATCGCCGTTTATCCCGGCACCTTTGACCCGTGTACCAACGGACACTTAAGCATCATCCGACGGACGGCGGAAGTATTTGATCGGGTGTATGTTGCCATCCTTAACAACAGCACCAAAAAACCGCTCTTTTCCTTAGAAGAACGGATGGACTTTTTAAAACGGATTACGGCCGACCTGCCCAACGTGGAGATCGAGTCCTTTTCGGGGATGCTGATTGACTATGTTCACCAAAAAGATGCGCAGGTCATCATCCGCGGCCTCCGCGCTGTGTCCGATTTCGAGTACGAGTTCCAGATGGCGCTGACCAACCGTAAACTGGCACCCGATGTGGAAACCCTGTTTATGGCCACCGAAGCGCACTATTCTTACCTTAGTTCCAGTATTGTCAAGGAAGTTGCCGCCCTGGGCGGATGCCTCGATGATTTGGTTCCCGAGGAGATTCGGGAAGATATTTTACAAAAAACAAAGAAGATGGGGGATTAATATTATGATGGAAGTACTGAATATCATTGATGAAATGGAAGACATCATAGACGACGCCGCAAAAGTACCCTTCGCAGGAAAGTGCATGGTCGACAAGGGCGACCTTTTGGAACTGATCGAAGAGCTTCGCCTGAAATTGCCCGAAGACTTAAAGCAGGCAAAGTGGGTAACCGACGAGCGTCAGCGCATCTTGGCCGAAGCACAAAAGGAAGCGGAAGCCATCATTAAGGGTGCCGAGGAAAAGACGATCGCCATGATTAACGAGCACGAAATCACCCGTCAGGCAACCGAAAAGGCAAACGAGATCATGGAGCGGGAAAAGAACAACGCCATCACCATGCGTCAGGGTACCAAGTCCTATGTGGACAGCGTATTGGACGATTTGGAAAAGAACCTGACCCGTATGCTGGAAGAGGTTCACAAAAACCGTCGCGATATCCGCAAATAAGGGATGCCCACCGAAAAGCAAACAGAGTGCAGAATTTCTGTGTTTTGTTTGCTTTTTTTGAATATCCTACAACAAAATCAAAAAATCGTCTAAAGACAAGACCGACACTTTTGTGTATAATGAAGAAAAAGGGGGATTTTATGATGATGCGAATGTTTTATAACAGCACTTGCGAAGAATGGTTAAACGGCTTACCCATCGGTAACGGCCGTTTGGCGGCAATGGTCTGCAACGGCGAAAAAGCCGATCTGTTTCATATGAACCACGAATGGCTGTGGCGGGGTACCAAAGAAGCCCGGGACCGTCATGCGGATAAGGTGGCAGAACACCTGCCCGAGATCCGCAGACTCCTGGCAAACGGTGAGGTCCGCGAAGGTACCATCCGTGCCAACAACTTCTTTGGCGGTGGCGGTTGGCAGGCAGGGAAACACTATCCCGAGGACTACGAAGGCCGTACACCCCATCAGGCACGGCTGGACAACTACCAACCCGCCGGCACCCTGGTTGCCACTTTTGACCTGCCTCAGACCTTGAAGGAACGGGCTCTGGATTTGGAAAACGGTTTGGTGACCGATGTCCGCACCGTAGACGGCGGGGAAATCAGGGGCGAACACCACGCCAACTGCGTCTGCAACCTGCTGTCCTATCATTGGACATCGGAACAGCCTTTCGGGATGACTTTTACCTACACCCGCGAGGACGATCCCGACTCTGACTTTTCTTTTACCTTTGAAGAAAATATCATGTACTACCGTTGCGCCTTCCACGGCGGACAGCAGTTCATTGTTAAAATGATTATCGATACCGACGGCAAACTCTGTCCCAAGGACACCGAAATGTCGGTGGAAAATGCAACTTCCATCCGTGTTATTACCGACATCGGCGTTTTGGAAACGGGCCTGGAAGAAGAACTCGCCCGTCAAACGGTTCCCTGCGATTGGGCCAAGTCCCGTCTGGAGCATTGCAACAAGTTTGCTTCCACCATGTCCCGTGTGGAATTTGCCTTAGATACCGACCCCGCTCTGGAAAACATCCCTGTAGACCAACGCCTGGCGCGGTTAAAAGCAGGGGAAAAGGACGACGGGCTGGTAAACCTGTACTTCCAGTTCGGCCGTTACCTGCTGATGGCATCCTGCATCTGCGGTGACCTGCCTGCCAACCTCCAGGGCAAGTGGAACATCAACCTGATCCCTGCCTGGAATTGCGACTACCATCTGGACATCAACCTGCAGATGAACTACTGGGCGGCAGAACGTACCGGAATGGGTGCTTGTATTCCCGCACTGGTCAAGTGGCTGGAACGGATCCGTGAAAACGGTCGTGAAGCGGCACAAAACCTCTACGGCTGCCGCGGCTTCTATATCCCGCTGTCCAGCGACGCCTGGGCATCCACCTCCCCCGAGGCTTGGGGCTATGGGGTATGGATCAGCGGTGCTGCCTGGCTGGGCGAGCATTTGTGGTGGCATTGGCGTTACAGCGGTGACCGCACCTTCTTAAAGGATGTGACCTATCCCTACTTCGCCGAACTCACCGAGTTCTACGAGGACTATATGTTCGAGGGCAAGGACGGCAAGTTGGTGATCAGCCCCAGTCAATCTCCCGAACACTTCTTCCGCGAAGTTGCGGATATCTATACCGTCGGCATTTGCGAAAACGCTGCCATGGACGTACAGATGGCCTATAACACCTTCCGCTACGCCATTGCAGGGGCAGAAGCTCTGGGCGTAGACGCTGACAAGGTAGAACGCTGGAAAGAACTGCAATCCAAGCTCCCCGACTTTAAAATCGGCTCGGACGGACGGCTTTTGGAATGGGGCGAGGAGCGTGACGAGTGGGAGCCGACCCATCGCCATCTGTCCCACCTTTACGGGGCATATCCCTCCGACCTGT
Source organism: Clostridia bacterium (assembly GCA_045655245.1). Taxonomy (GTDB): domain Bacteria; phylum Bacillota; class Clostridia; order RGIG8785; family RGIG8785; genus RGIG8785. The sequence goes on from JAZOOX010000029.1 coordinate 22,007, forward strand.
TTACCCCCGCAACCCGTCCCGCCCAGTACGAAGCTTGTATCAAGTCCCTGGAAGTCCGCACCAACCGCGATTTCACTGCAGGCGGTTGGGGACAGGCGTGGGCATCCTGCCTGTGGGCACGGTTCGGTGAGGCAGAGAAGTTTTATCGTGATTTCTTCGGTCTCGTCCGCGACTTCTCCAGTAACTCGTTGCTCGACCTGCACGTAAACCCCTTCAAGACCTTAGAGGGGTATAACATCAAAGAGGACTGGCTTTTCCAGATCGACGGCAATTTCGGCGCTATCGCCGCTGTCATCGAAGCGCTGTGCGGCTATTTTGACGAGGAGGTACACCCCTTGCGCGCCCTGCCCGAGTCCTGGCAGACGGGTCGCCTGCGCGGCATCCGCGTCCCCGGCGGTCACGACATTGATATGGCGTGGGAGAAGGGCAAACTGACCGCCCTCTCGGTCCGCTTGGGCTATGAAGAGACTTTAAATATCCGCTTCCCCGACGGCGAACGTGTCACCGTCAGCGGTAGCGCAGGAGAGGTGAAAACCATTATATGAGTTTTGAACGGCTCACCGAATTTTTAGACGGGATCAGCCGTCGCTGGGATGTTCCGTGGTGCGACTGTGTGGTTTATCATCACCATAAACCCGTCTACCGCCACGCCGCGGGTCTGGACGATCGGGAAGCGGGGACGCCTGTAAAGGGCGACGCCTTTTTCTACCTGTATTCTGCCAGTAAGCCCATTACCTGTGCCACGGCACTGACGCTTTTGGAGGACGGGCATTTTATGCTCTACACCCCTGTGTCCGAGTTTATTCCCGCCTTTGCGCACACCCCCGTACTGAAGGAGGTGGAGCCCGGTCGTTACGAGCCTTGCAAGGCGGAACGGGAAATCACCATAAGGGATCTGTTCACCATGCGCAGCGGGTTGGACTATAACCTGCACGCCCCCGCCATTCAAGAGGTGATTGAACGGACCGACGGACGGGCGCCCACTTTAGAGGTGGTTCGTGCTTTGGCGAAGGAGCCTTTGAACTTTGAACCGGGGAGTAACTTCCGCTATAGTCTGTCCCACGATGTGCTGGGCGGTGTGATAGAAGCCGTCACAGGCAAAAAACTGGGTCAGTACATGCGGGAACGGATTTTCGACCCCTTGGGCATGACACATACGGGGTTCAAGCCTGACGATTATATGCAGGCGCGGTTTGCCAAACAATACTGTTACCGCAGTGCCGACAACACCTGCCAACCCGAGCCGCAACGGTGTGCCTATCAACTGGGCACCGAATACGAAAGCGGCGGCGCTGGGCTGATTTCGTCGGTGGACGAGTACATCCTCTTTGCCGAAGCCATGTGCAACGGCGGCGTTGGATTAAACGGAGAGCGGATCCTGTCTGCCCGTACCATTGACCTGATGCGCACGGACACGCTGCCCGACCATCAAAAGGAGCAGCAGTTCGGCCGCCCCGGCTACGGTTACGGACTTGGTGTGTGTACCCACGTCAACCCGTCTTTAAGCGGGTCGCTGACCGCAGTGGGCGAGTTTGGGTGGGACGGCGCGGCAGGTTGCCTGATGTCGGTGGACCCCCAACGGGAAATTTCCATTTTCTATGCCCAACAGGCATTGGGAAGCCCCTTCCCGTATTACCATCGGTTGCTGACCAACATTGTGCACCGTTCGTTGCATTAAAAAAGAGACCCCGCAGGGTCTCTTTTTTTTGACTTTTTTCCGTTATTTCTTTAACGCCTTTTTCAGCGGGATCCAGACCAGGAAGGCCAGGACACTGCCGATGAGTGCGGCGCCGATTTGTACCACGGTGTAGACGTTGGTTGCGGCGGCGACCATAGGTGCGGGCAGGTTGGGGAAGAGGGGGAATACCACCCACAACAGCAACGCCAGCATGACCAGCCATTTAATGACCGAGCCGATGACCATGGCAAGTGCCATCTTAAAGTCGGGGGTATAGTCCTTTTTCTTCATAAAATACAGGGGCAGGATCATCAGGATGTTGCCCAGCATAATGACGGGGACTAAGGTGTAACCGGTTGCGACCATCAAGGGCTGTTGTACCAAAAGCAGTGCGGTCACCGGCGCAATCACCGACAGTGCAATGCCCGAGGTCAAGCCAACGCCCATGGTTGCGATAAACAGAATCGCGTTAATGATGGGGCCGGTAATCCAGGGGGAGATGTTCTTCAGTACCTGCACGGCGAGCATCAGTGCCAACAGCAATGCGGTACGAGTCAAAATTTGTACGGGTTTTAACTTCATTTGTCATTCGCTCCTTTGTCAATTTGTTAACAAATTTATTATAGCACTCTAAAATCAGCTTTTCAACAGTTTTTTGAAGAAAAAATTAGTTCAATTCTGTTATTGGTACTTTACAAGAAGACAAATTTGTTGTATAATACCTTTGATGATGAAAAACATAGGAGGAGATACGATGAAGAAGTTATTGGCTTTGGTACTGGTCGCGTGTGTGTTGTTACCCGTACTCCCCGTTGTTGCAGCAGAGAGCACTCCTGTCGCAGCACCTTTTCAGACGGGGGACGTGGTCGCACTCTTCGGCTCCAGTTCCACCCAAAACTCCTTGTGGGAGCGATACTTACATATGTATTACGCCACCCACTTTCCTGACGTAAGGTTCGAGACAGTAAACTTCGGTCATGCAGGGGACGATACCGCTACCCTGCTGGATAAGATGGACCGTGACCTTGCCTTCCGCCCTGACGTCAACAAGGCGTGTGTGTTGATTGGTGCAAACGATACAACTGTCGAAAAGACATCGTTGTTCGAGGAACGACTCACCGCTGTTGTAAAAAAACTGAAGGCACAACCCAACATTAAAGAAGTAATCTTAATGACGATTACCCGCTATGACGGCGTAGGCGCCAGTGTGGATCATTCCCTTGCCAATGCCGAAACCACCCGCAAGGTGGCAAAGGCGCTGAATTGCCCTCTTGCCGATTCGGGCGGAATGTTGGTAGAGTTTGACGATAAGTTAGAGGTGGAAAAACCCGGAACCACGATTTTCCCCGACAAACTTCACTCCGATTCCACGGGGCATTTGTATTACGCTTATGCCATTTTAAATGCTCAGGGTCTGACCCCTGTCAACGGCAAAGACCTGCCGATCGTTACCGTTGACACCCAGACCAACACCGTTACCGACGTGAAAAACGCCACTGCCTCCGAAGTCACCCAAAATGGAAAATCCTGGTCGGTGACCATTACCGCTGACCGTCTGCCCTTCCCCATTGTAAGCGGTTACGGATTGGCAGAGGAAATCGGCAATTTCGACGATTTGATCGGAATGCACGATTTGTACCAGTTCACGGGTCTGCCCGCAGGGATGTATACCCTCTCGGTAGACGGAACGGACGTGGGGAACTACTCCCACAACCAGTTGTGCGCAGGTATCGATCTGGCAAATACCGAAGGCTCTCCCGTACAGGAACGGTCTAAACTGGTCCGCCGCAAGATCGAGATGTACCTGTCCAAGTACACCGGTTATATGTCCAGCGGTCACGTGGTGGAATACTCTGATCTGGGGATCAAAAAGGTCAACCCCACGGTAGAAGAGATTACCGCCGCTGCTGAAGCCATGGTTGCTGCAGGCAAAATGTCCAAAGACGTTGCTACGTCGATGATCAACAACAAAAAGAACCGTGACGCACTGTATCAGGAACTGCAAACCCTGTACGGCGAAATCGGTCAGTTGTCCGCCAACCGCACCTTTACCTTCACCGTGACCCAAAAGACGAGCACGGGCGCTCAGGCAAAGACCTTTGCCGATGTGGAAAACCACTGGGGCAAAACTTACATCCTGCCCATGGCACAGATCGGCATTATCAACGGTAAGGGCGAGGGCGTATTTGACCCCGACGGCACCGTTACCCGTGCCGAGTTCTTAACCTTGGCATTGAAAGTGGGCAACATCAAAGCCACAGCTGGACAGAGTTACAGCGACGTCGATGCAAACGCATGGTTTGCGGCAACGGTCGCCACGGCGAAGAGAGAGAAGCTGATCCCCGACGCCATGGTAGCTGACGGTAAGTTCCGTCCCGACCGCCCCATCACCCGGGAGGAGATGACCGCTGTTCTGACCGCTCTGTACGAGTCGCAGAAACCCGCTTTAAAAGAAGCAAAGACCGACCACTTCACCGACCGCGAAAGCTTTTCTTCCTGGGCGGTGGCACCCATCGCTAAGGCGGTAGGTCTGGGTCTGGTCGCAGGCAACCCCGATGGAAGCTTTAACGCTGGTGGCAACGCTACCCGCGCAGAGGCAGCAGTCATTATGAATCGACTGTATAAACAATTGTAAAGGAAAGGAAAATGAGAATGAAAAAGTTACTAGCACTGATTTTAAGCCTGGCATTACTGACCACCGCTGTTTCTACCGTTTTTGCGGCAGAACAGACCACCTACGTCGCTACTTCCGCCTTCTCGCTGAAGAACGGATCTACCGAGTGGAGCTTCCAGAAAGCCACCATCGGTCAGGACGACTACGAGAACTTAGAGTTCATTGAAACCGGTTGGTTCCATGATTTCTATCAGAACTGGGCCAACGGCTCCTTCCCCGCTTGCTCCAGCAACGGCAGACTGCTGGGCGCACACGCAGGCGCTGTCTGTGACCCCGTTTTGACCTTTACCGTTCCTCGTGATGGTAACCTGCAGATCGTGTCCTTTAGAGCATACCACGACCAGGAAGCTGGCGACGGCGTAAACTTCCAGATCTTGAAGAACGATATGGTTATCTTCCCCGAAAACGAGGACTGGTACGTATCTGAAAGCATCAAGTTCGAGACTCAGGTTCCCAACATCTACCTGACCGCTGAAAAAGGCGACAAGATCTATCTGCGTATCAACATGCGTGAGAACCAGAACAACGACGGTCTGTACACCGATGGTTATCAGATTAAATACCTGTCCGCTCCCGCTTACGAAAAAGCAGTTACCCGCGAAGGCGTTATCGTTGTTGACGAAAAGCCCATTAAGGAAAAAGAGCCTATCGTAGTTAACTTCACCGACGTTAACAACCACTGGGGCAAAGACTACATCATCCCCCTGGCACAGGAAGGCATCATTAAGGGTAAGACCGCTACCACCTTCGAGCCCGATTCCAACATCACCCGTGCAGAATTCCTGACCCTGGCACTGAATGTAGCTGACATTAAGGCTACTGCAGGTACTTCTTATGCAGACGTTGATGCAGGCGCTTGGTTTGCAGCAACCATCGCTACCGCTAAGGAACTGGGTCTGATCGACGAAAACATGACCGCTGACGGTAATTTCTATCCCGACAAGAACATCACTCGTGAGGAAATGACCTCGGTTATCGTTAAGCTGTACGAATCCGAAAAGAGCGAAGCTGACGAAGGCGACGTTACCGTTTTCAGTGACAACGCTACCTTCTCCGATTGGGCAACTCAGTCTATCGGCAAAGCCGTTGCTCTGGGCGTTGTAACCGGTAACCCCGACGGCACCTTCAATGCACTGGGTAACGCTACCCGCGCAGAAGCTGCTGTTATCTTCTCTCGTGTATTAGACATTCTGTAAGCAAAAAAAGAGAGACCCGAAAGGGTCTCTTTTTTTATGGGAAAAGAGAATAGTTTAGATACAAGTGATTTAAGCTAAATTTTGCACATTCGTGCAAAGCGAAATTATTGCTTCGCTATAACTAAATTGTTTTTTCAAAACAGCTAAATTAAATTCGCTTTTAGCGTGCAAAGCACATTTAGCTGCCGTAGACAATTTAGCTGAACTTGTCAATTTAGCTCGCGTCAGCGAATTTAGCTGAAAAAAGACACTATTCTTGGGAATAGTGTCCTTTTTTTCTGGCGGAGAGAAAGGGATGCAACCGCAAAGCGTTTGCACTGCTTGGCGACCCAAAGGCGATTGCCTTTCGGTACCCGCCTGCGCACCTTTTTGCTAAAAACTTGCCACAGGCAACTTTTTTAAACGCAAAAACCCTCTCAGGCTTCGAATCCCTTTCAAAAACAAAAAGACACCTGCCAAAGCAGGTGTCCTTTGTCTTGGCGGAGAGAAAGGGATTCGAACCCTTGAACGGGTATTAGCCGTTACACGATTTCCAATCGTGCGCCTTCGACCAGCTCAGCCATCTCTCCAGAGACTTTATTATTATATCACAAAGTACGGAAAAGTCAACTACTTTTCTTTATTTTTCCGCAAATTTTTAAAAAAATCTTTGATTATTCCCGCACATTCCTCCTGCATCACGCCCCCCGTCACGTTTACGTCGTGATTAAACAGTCCGGCAACGAAGAGATCCACCGTACTTCCTGCGGCACCCGCCTTTTCGTCATAGGCGCCGAAATAAACGTTTTTAATGCGGGATTGGATAATTGCACCTGCGCACATCGGGCAGGGTTCTAAGGTCACGTACAGGTCGCAGTCAATCAACCGCCAGGAGCCAAGCTTTCGGCATGCCTGACGAATCGCCATCAATTCGGCGTGTTCCAGAACGTTTTGGTTGGTCTCGCGACGGTTATACCCCCGACCCACCACCTTGCCGTCCTTGACGATTACTGCGCCGATGGGAACTTCGTTGATTGCATATGCTTTTTTGGCTTGATTCAGGGCTAATTTCATGGGATGCATCCTACTATATCACCTCCCCATCATTTTATCACAACTGTGTTGACAATGCAAGACGAGTATGCTAAAATCGTAGGGTCAAGATGTTCCTTGCCAAACCATCTTAAAAAAACAAGGAGGAGTTTTATGAAACGATTGACCCGACTGGCACTTGTCGCGGGGGTTTATGTGGCGTTGACGGTGGCACTGGCGCCCATCTCTTACGGAATGGTGCAGGTGCGGATCGCCGAGGCGCTGATGCTGTTATGCTGTTTCGACCGCCGCTACGGGATTGCGTTGACCATCGGTTGCGCCATCGCCAATATTTTCGGCGGATTCGGTCTTGCTGACATCATCATCGGGACGGCGGCTACCGCAGCGTCTGCCCTATTGATGTGCCGCACAAAAAGCGTGTTTTTGGCATCCCTTTGGCCCGTTCTTTTCAACGGAGTTTTGGTCGGCGGACTGCTGACCTATCTGACCGCCACCCCGTTTTGGCTAAACGCCCTATCGGTCGCCGCAGGAGAGTTTGTGAGCGTTTCGCTGTTGGGCACCCTACTCTTTCCTTTACTGAAACAGAAATGCGGCAACAAACTATTATTGGACTAAAAAAGAGCACCCTTTGCGGGTGCTCTTTTTTGTTTATTGGGGTAAGCCTGTAACGTTGGTGACGTCGTTGCCGACCAGTACCTTCGGACGGGAGGAGTTAAACCGATTGCCCGAGAAGGTTACATCGTCTGCCAGGAACATATTGATGGAGGCGGAGGTACCATAGCCGTAGGTTGCGGCATCGGCGGCGCCTGCGTTAAAGATATTCCCCGACACGGTGGCATCGGTAACGTAGGAAAGCACGATATCGTGCATATACGAGCCGCTGAAGGTGTTGTTCAGAATATTGACATTCCGGTTCCCCTTGTAATTGCCGTTCAGCGTTTCTTCACCCCAAATACCGATTGCTGCCATCAGATCATTGGAGCATCGGCCGTTGCCTTCGAAAGTACAGCCTTCAATGGTGAAGTCACGAATATAGTCGCCCTCGTTCCAAACAGGAAGTTCGGGCGCCGCCAAAATTGCCCAGCGGCTGACATTGACGAAGGTACAGTCTTTGATCACCGAGTTGGTGGCGTGGGTAAGGATGGCACGAGGCTCGTTGTCCTCGAAACGGCAGTTTTCAATGACCATTCCGTCGCAGAGGTTGTTCATGTTACAAGAACGGTCATTAAAGGCGGTGCCGGGGATCTCTTGGTCCAGTACCACCCGATGATAGCCTTGACCGGCTACGAAGCCTGTCAGACTGCCTGACGGGGTGAAACTACTCAGTTTTTCGGTGGAGACGATGGTTGCCTCTCCGCGGATGACGCCCGATTGGGAGGTGAAGCGAAGTTCGTCACCTACTTGGAATTCTCCTGCGTCGCCGCTCTTGGCAATCACATAAGTCTTGTTGCCCTGTACGGCGGCAACACGGTCATAACCTGCATGGATGTTAATACCGTCGTCGTTGGTGGCGGAGATTTCAGAGTTCCGAATGGTACCGCCCTGACGGGAGCCGCGAGCGAAGTAGCCGGTGCCGTTGATCGAGCGGATGCGGTCCATGGTTGCCAGTTCGGGTTTGGGGCCGGGAACGATACGGAGACCTTCGAAGTCGGAACATTTTTCTGCCAGGCTTTCAAAGATGCCGTTCTGGCCGTTGTAGATGGTCAGGTCCTCGAAATAGAGATCCGAGCAATTTTCGATGGTCATGTTGTTCCCGCTGGCAGAACGTCCCGAGATAATGTCACCCTCTTTTACTGCGCTGTTTTTCGTCGTACGGGAGACGTAGAGACGGTAGAGGTTGTTGCCGATTTTGCGGATATTCCCGTTGATGGAACGTCCGCCGGTAGAGGGGATCAGGTGTCCGTCGGGGGTGTAGTAGAGCATGGTAGAGGTTTGGGGGCCGATGAACCGGGTGTTCAGCATATTGGGGACATAGCCGGGGTCAAACCAAACGTCGAAGTACATTCCGTCGGGGTCGCACTCCTGAATGATCCCCTGGTAAGAGGACTGATACTCGTGGTCGATGACCAGGCCGTGGATTTCCAGATTGGAGCAGTTGATGATCCGTACAACGTCCTGGGTTGCAGCTTTATAGGAAAGAACGACATCATCTGCATAGATGTTAAAGTTTTCGAGACCGTTTAAGTACAGAGCCAAACCGTTGGCTTTACAGTCGGTACGGTAAACGCCCTTGGGAATGGTTACCGACTCGGCACCGCTTTCGTAGGCGGTCATAATCAGCTCTTGCAGGTCGGTGTTTTGGTAGACGGGGAGGTAGTTGCCGTCTGCGTCCTTATGAACCTTGGAGGGTGTGCCGTCGGGGTCCTCGGTGTTCAGTGCGGTAATCAGGTTTTTCAGCAGAGTAGCTGCTTCGGCACGGGTCAGGATGGCTTGGGGGTTCAGTTTGTTTTCGTCCCCCTGTATCAGATCCAGCTGAACCGCTTTTGCCATATAGTCTGTCGCCCATTCAGAGATGGTGTTGTAGTCGTCAAAGGAGGAGAGGTTGGCGTTGTCTACCAGTTTCCGTTTTTTGACCTTATGAGCGTTGACCATAATCGAAGCGGCTTCCTCACGGGTGACGCCCGATTCGGGATTGATTTTGTTGCCGTCCTCGATTAAAGCGTAGTCGATCAGTGAGTTTTGGTGCGCGGTGATGATGTTTTTTGCGTACCAAGAGGAAAAGTGTACGTCTGCGAAGGCGTCGTCAAAATCCGACTCAGAAAACTGGCAAGCACGGGTTGCCATGGTCAAAAGCTCGGCGCGGGTAACCGCTTCTTCGGGCGCAAAGGTACTGTCGGAACGTCCCGAAATCAAGCCGCGGTCGTACATTTCCAAAACGGTGTCTTTCGCCCAGTGGTCCTCTAAGTCGTCAAAAGAAACCGATTTGTAGGAGTCAGAAGTGGCGTAGCGCAGGCCGATGTCCCAGGTACAGCTGTCGGCGTCCATATTGGCGACACAGTTGATACGGAAATGGATTTTGTCCCCTTGCTTTACTTCAACGAGCAGGTCGGGGAGGGTTTTGGTGGTGGCGGGGGCTACGTCGATCCAGCCGCTGGCAGGGTAGACGAGGGCGGAGTTCTTTAAAATCCGAACCCGCACGCCGTCTGTGCTGTTGGCAGTGGTACAGGTTACGGTAGAGGAGGGGATCGCCAACAACCCGTCTTGGGGGCAGACATAGGTATAGGTGGGGTCGCCGCCTTCGCCCGCGTGGGCCCCGTTCTTGCTAGGAATGGAACCGGGGGTCCAGTTGTTGGACCAGCCGCCGAACCACTTTCCTTCAATAAAGTCTAAATCCAAGTAGTTATCGGTGTCGATTTCGCAGTTCTGGAAATACCAGTTTCCTTTGCCCTGAACACCATCGGAGAAATAGTCGGCAGGAGAGGTGAGGTTGCCGACGAAAGAGACGTCCGCGGGGAAGGGAGAAACCACGCCGTTGCCGAAGCCGGCGGCGCTATGGGCGTTATTGACGTAGTGAACGGCAAGGGGACTCCAGGCCATACCATCACTGTCGGCGTTGGCGGTGGTATTCGTCAGACCGGGGCCTGCCTTGTTGATGGTCCAGGTCAGCACATCGCCGCTTTTGACCTTTAACTTGGTCTCGGGGAAGGTCTGTGTTTGTCCCTTGGTCAGGGCGCACCAACCTGTTTCGGGGAAGACGTTATAGCCGTTTAAGGTCAGCTTGATACGTCCGCCGTCATTATTGCCGGAGGCGCAGGTAATGGTTGCTTGGGGCAGTAAGATTTCTCCGTCATAAGGGCAGGTAAAGGTCAGCACGGGGTCGGCCTTTTTGCCGGGCGCAAAGTCGTTGGTCACAACATTGATGAGCCCGTAGTCAAAGTTGCCGCTTTCGGTGTTGGGATCTGCAGCATGGGACCAGTTGTTTAAGTACTTGGTCATGGGCTGCAACGCACCGGTCGAATCGCTGTGCAAGGTATACCCAAAGAACCAAGGCGTTTCGCCGTTGGGGAACTGGGTGTATTCGGCTTTGACATAGGAAAGATAATAATCCCCGTCAAAACTGTAACTGTCTGCATCGCCGCATTCTTCCACTGCGCTGATGGGTGTAGCGGTGAAAAGCATTGTTGCAGCAAGCAAAAAGGCTAAAATTTTATGTTTCATAAAACCCCTCCTAAGGATGCAAAAATATACATTATAATAATAGCAGAAATATACGGCAAAGTCAAGCCTGTGAAAACCTGACAAATTTTTCACAAAACACTTGAATTTTTGGGAAAAATAGGGTACAATATATGGGATTATGAAAATACAAGCAGGAGGTAACCCCGATGTTAAACAAAAAATCTGTAAGAGACATTGATGTTGCGGGCAAGAAGGTGCTGGTCCGCTGCGACTTTAACGTTCCGTTAAACGAGAACATGGAAATCACCGACGAAAACCGAATCAACGGCGCAATGCCCACCATCAACTACCTGGTAGAAGCAGGCGCAAAGGTCATCCTGTGCTCGCACCTGGGCCGTCCCAAGGGCGAATTTAATATGAAGTACAGCCTGGCCCCCGTTGCCAAGCGTTTGTCCGAAATTCTGGGCAAAGAAGTCAAGATGGCAACCGACGTTGTGGGCGAAAGTGCAAAGGCACTGGCTGCCGGCTTGAATAACGGCGATGTTATTTTGCTGGAAAACGTCCGCTTCCACAAGGAAGAGGAAAAGAACGACCCCGCATTCTCCAAGGAACTGGCTTCCCTGGCTGAAATCTTTGTCAACGACGCCTTTGGTACCGCTCACCGTGCCCACGCTTCCACCGCAGGGGTTGCTGACTACCTGCCTGCCGTTTGCGGCTTTTTGATTCAGAAAGAAATCGAGATCATGGGCAAGGCACTGTCTGCACCCGAACGTCCCTTCACCGCTATCCTGGGCGGCGCTAAGGTTTCGGACAAGATCGGCGTAATCGAAAATCTGCTGGAAAAGGTCGACTCCTTAATCGTCGGCGGCGGTATGGCTTACACCTTCTTAAAGGCACAGGGCCACTCCATCGGTACTTCCATCTGCGAAGAAGAAAAACTGGATTTGGCGCGTAACCTGATGAAGAAAGCCGAAGAAAAGGGCGTCAAGTTGTTACTGCCCCATTCTTCTGTTGTTGCAACCGAATACAGCAAGGATGCCGAGCATAAAGAAGTCCTGTCTCAGGATATCCCCAACGGCTGGATGGGTCTGGACATCGGTCAGAGCACCATTGACATCTTCTCTGCCGAGGTGAAGAAAGCCAAGACCATCATCTGGAACGGACCGATGGGCGTATTCGAGTTCCCTGCATTTGCAAAGGGTACCACCGAAGTTGCCCGTGCAGTAGCCGAGGCTGATGCCACCACCATCATCGGCGGCGGTGACTCTGCGGCGGCTGTAATCCAACTGGGCTACGGCGATAAGATGACCCACATTTCTACCGGCGGCGGTGCTTCTTTGGAGTTCCTGGAAGGTCTGGAACTGCCCGGTATTGCTTGTTTGGAGGACAAATAAGATGAGACGCGAAATTTTAGCTGCTAACTGGAAAATGAACCACACCAACGCCTCGGGCGTTGCGATGATCCGTGAACTGGCGCCCCTGGTAAAAGACGCCAAGGCGGAAGTCGTGGTTTGTGCGCCCTACCTGATGCTCACCGACCTTATCGAGGCGGCAAAGGGCACCAACATCGGGATCGGTGCAGAGAATATGTATTTTGAAGACAAGGGCGCTTTCACCGGTGAGGTTGCAGGCGCTATGCTGAAGGAAATCGGCGTACAGTATGTGATCATCGGCCATTCCGAGCGTCGTCAGTACTTCAACGAAACCGACGAGACGGTGAACAAAAAGGTCCACAAGGCGTTCGAGTACGGTCTGACCCCCATCGTCTGCGTGGGCGAGTCCTTGGAACAGCGGGACTACGGCGTTACCAATGACCTGGTTCGCTATCAAACCAAGATTGCACTGTTCGGTCTGTCGGCTGAGCAGGTCAAGGAAGTCATTATCGCTTACGAGCCCGTTTGGGCAATCGGTACCGGCCGCACCGCTACCAGCGAGCAGGCAGAGGAAGTCTGCAAAGCCATCCGTGACTGCGTGGCAGAACTCTACGGACAGGCTGTTGCTGACGAGGTTCGTGTTCAGTACGGCGGCAGTATGAAGCCCTCCAACGCCGAAGAATTGTTGGCTCAGCCCAACATTGACGGCGGTCTGATCGGCGGCGCTTCCTTGGTTGCCGATGACTTCTCGAAATTAATTCGCTAAGAGGTGCAGGATGAAAAAACCGATTGCACTGTTGATTTTAGACGGCTACGGCTACCGCGAGGAAACCAACGGTAACGCCATTGCCGCCGCAAACACCCCCCATATGGACCGTCTGCTGGCGGAATGCCCCAATACCGTGATTCACGCATCGGGGTTGGATGTCGGTCTGCCCGACGGACAGATGGGCAATTCCGAGGTCGGTCACACCAACATCGGCGCAGGCCGCGTGGTCTATCAGGAATTGACCCGCATCACCAAGTCCATCCAAGACGGTGACTTTTTTGAAAACGAAGCACTGGTCCGTGCCATGACCCACTGTAAGGAAAACGGTACGGCGCTGCACCTGTTCGGGCTCTTGTCCGACGGCGGCGTTCATAGCCATAACACCCACCTTTACGCCCTGATCGAAATGGCAAAGCGGATGGGCCTTACAAAGGTTTTCGTCCACGGCTTTTTGGACGGCCGTGACGTGCCCCCCTCTTCGGGTGCTGATTTCGTAAAGGACCTGTACGAAAAACTGCAGGAGATCGGCGTCGGCAAGATCGCTTCGGTGATGGGCCGTTACTATGCCATGGACCGTGACAACCGTTGGGAGCGTGTGGAAAAGGCTTACCGCGCCATGGTCCTGGGCGAAGGCGTTGCTTGTACCTGCCCCTACGAAGCGGTTTTGGCTTCGTATAAAGAGGAGGTTACCGACGAGTTCGTACTCCCCACCGTGGTCTGCGAAAACGGCGCACCCGTAGGCAAGATCTCTGCCGACGATGCCGTTGTATTCTTTAATTTCCGTCCCGACCGTGCGCGGGAAATCAGCCGCACCCTGGTCGATCCCGAATTTTCAGGGTTTGCCCGTGACTATTTCCCTGTTCACTATGTCTGCATGACCCAGTACGACAAGGAACTGCCCAATGTGGATGTTGCCTTCCGTCCCGAGTCCTTGGACAACACCTTTGGTTCTTATATCTCGAAGAAGGGACTCCGCCAACTGCGGATCGCCGAAACCGAGAAATACGCCCACGTTACCTTCTTCTTCAACGGCGGTGTGGAGCAACCCTACGAAAACGAGGAGCGGATTCTGATTCCTTCTCCCAAGGTTGCAACCTATGACTTAAAGCCGGAAATGAGCGCTTACGAGGTCACCGACGCGGTGGTAAAGGAGATCGAGGCCGAGAAGTTTGATGTAATCGTGCTGAACTTCGCCAACTGCGATATGGTCGGTCACACCGGCGTGTTCGAAGCCGCCGTCGCCGCTGTCGAAGCTGTAGACACCTGTGTAGGCCGCGTGGTTGACGCCATCCAAAAGGTGGGCGGTATCGCATTGATTACTGCCGACCACGGCAACGCCGACCAGATGATCGACGAGGAAAACGGCGGTGCCTTCACTGCCCATACCACCAACGTGGTCCCCTTGATCTTGGTAGGCGAGGACCGTTCCTTAAAAGAAGGCCGCCTTGCCGATTTGGCACCTACCTTGCTGGAGCTCATCGGACTGGAAAAACCCGCCGAAATGAGCGGCGAGAGCTTATTGGTATAATAACAAAAGCACCCTGCGGGGTGCTTTTTTGTTGGGGAAACGCGGAGCGGGAAGAAATACGATACTTCCTTTCGGATTTCTCCACCCATCCGACGTCTATGTCTGTTTGGTTAACTTTTGTTAACCAAATGGGGTAGGTTATGCTTTTGCTAAAACTTAACCAACCTTCTCCTCCTATCCGACTTTTACGTCTGTTTGGTTAACTTTTGTTAATCAAATGAGGTAGGTTATGTTTTTGCCAAAACTTGACCAACCTTCTCCACCCATCCGATGTCTATGTCTGTTTGGTTAACTTTTGTTAACCAAATGGGGTAGGTTATGTTTTTACTAAAACTGGGCCAACCTTCCTGTCCCATCCGACGTCTATGTTCATTTGGTTAACTTTTGTTAACCAAATGGGGGGAGGTTGTATTTTTACCAAAGCTTGACCGACCTTCTCCACCCATCCGATGTCTATGTCTGTTTGGTTAACTTTTGTTAACCAAATGAGGTAGGTTATGTTTTTTACCAAAACTGGATCGACTTTCTCCACCCATCCGACTTTTATGTCTATTTGGTTAACTTTTGTTAACCAAATGGGGTAGGTTATACTTTTACCAAAACTGGACCGACCTTCTCCACCCATCCGATGTTTATGTCTATTTGGTTAACTTTTGTTAACCAAATGAGGTAGGTTATGCTTTTGCCAAAACTTAACCGACCTTCCTATCCCGTTCGATGTCTATGCCTGTTTGGTTAACTTTTGTTAACCAAATGAGGGGTAGGTTGTATTTTTGCCAAAACTTGACCAATAATGACCAAGTTTTTTCTGCTACAATTAAGACGAGGTGATTGTATGCAAGGTTGGTTTAAGGTACCCCGCACGGTGGTACTGCAACCCTTTTTCAAAAACGAGCGAATGGTTAAGGTTTGGCTGTGGATGATGGCAAAAGCCTCCCACAAAGACTGTACCTATTTGGTGGGCATGACCCCTGTAGACTTAAAACCCGGGCAGTTTGTGTACGGGTCGTTGGTGGCTTCGCAGGAACTGGATATCCCGTGTACTTCGCTGAAGCGTATCATCCGTTCTTTTGAGAAGCAGGGCGTTATTTCGGTAAAAGCGGGCCGACGATTTTCGCTCATAACCCTTACGGAATGGTCGTTTTCACAATTTGGGGCGGACCACCGAGGGACCACGGACGGTCTGGGGACGGACACAAACAAGAATGATAAGAATGTTAAGAATGATAAGAATACTATAGGGGATAAAATTCAATTTGCTCCTTTTGTCTTTTTAAAGCAGGAACAGCATGATAAACTGGTGGCCGATTACGGAGAGGAAGGCACCCAAAAGCTGGTGGATTTGCTGAACAATCACAAAGGCGCTACGGGTAAGACCTATAAGGATGACTATTATGCCATTTTATCCTGGTGCGTCAAGTCCTTGTACGAATCGGACCGTCCTTATAAGAAAACCAATACTTTTAAGAACTATACCGACGAGCATCCTGACTTTTCTGACATAGAAAAAAGCGCCGTTCTAAAACGGCGCAAAAGGAATCAGGAAAGCAAGGACTCGGCATAGCGGACCCCTTCCATGGCGTCACGGGCGTAGTGGTCTGCGCCCATCTTCGCCCCATACTCGGGGGTCAGTACCGCACCGCCGACCATGACCCGACAGAAGGGCGCTTTGGCGTGGACCAGTGCCACCGTTTCTTCCATGGCAGGGACGGTGGTGGTCATCAGGGCGCTCAGCCCCAACAGGTCGGCGTGATGGGTCAAAACCCCGTCCAGAACGGCTTCGGGGGTTACGTCCCGACCCAGATCAATGACCTTGAATCCGTAATTTTCCATCAACAGTTTAACGATGTTCTTCCCGATGTCGTGGATGTCCCCGCGGACGGTCGCCAAAACCACGCATCCACGGGTCTTGCCCCCCTCGGCGGGCATTGCCTGTTTAATCTGTTCAAAGGCGGCTGTGGCGGCTTCGGCGCTCATCAGCAGTTGGGGGAGGTAGACCTTTTTCTCCTCGAACCCTTCGCCCACGGCGTTTAAGGCGGGGATGATCTCCTCTTCCACCAGCTTCAGGGGCGGAACCGATTTTAAGCGTTCGCCGCAAAGAACGGCTGCACGGTCGCAAAATCCTTTGATAATGGCGTGTTGCAGGTCGCTCCCCGCCGCAATCGTTGTCTTTTCGCCAAGGGGTTGGGCGGTGAGGGTGAAGGCGTCGATTCTGTCAATGTAATCGGCACAGTTGGTGTCCAGCCCTGCCAGTGCCCGATAAGCGTAGTAGGTGCGCATCATCTCGGCAGAGTGGGGGTTCATGATTGCTGCGGATAAGCCGTTTTCCAGCGCCATGGCAAAGAACACGCCGTTGACGGCATCACGGTTGGGCAAACCGAAGGATACGTTGGATACCCCTAAGGAGGTATGACAACCCAGCTCGGATTTGATCCGTCTTAACGCTTCTAAGGTGGTTTTTGCGGCGGTGTTGTCCGCACTGACCGTCATGGCCAGGGTGTCAAAGATCAAGGCAGATTTCGGGATGCCGTAGCGGGCGGCTTCGGCAATGATCCTTTGGGCAATCTCAACCCGACCGTCTGCCGTGTCGGGGATGCCCCACTCGTCCAACGTCAGGGCAATCACCGCCCCGCCGTATTTTTGGACCAGGGGGAATACGGCGTCCATACTCTCTTGTTTGCCGTTGACCGAGTTTATCAGCGCCTTGCCGTTATAGCGGCGGAGTGCCTGTTCCATGGCAACGGGGTCGGAAGTGTCGATCTGCAAGGGCAGGTCGGTGACCGCCTGAAGCTCACAGACGATTTTGGTCAAAAGGGCAGGCTCGTCAATGTCGGGGATCCCTACGTTCACGTCTAAAACAGCGACCCCCGCATCCGCCTGGCGGACCCCTTCGTTTAAGATATAGTCGATGTCCCCGTCGATCAGTGCCTGACGGAACCGCTTTTTCCCTGTGGGGTTGATGCGCTCTCCAATCAGCAGGGGCGCAGTGCCGAAGGTCACGGCGTGGGTGTAGGAGGATACCGACGTTTCGTTTTTATCGGTCAGGGGCAGAGGGGGAAGGTTGCTTGTCCGTTCCACCAATGCACGGATATAATCGGGGGTGGTGCCGCAGCAACCCCCGGCTACCCGAAGCCCCTTTTGCATCAAATCGCAAAGGGTGTCGGCAAAGGCATCGGGGAGGACGTCAAACACGGTTTGACCCTCTTTAATTTGAGGGAGTCCCGCATTGGGTTTCAGCAAAACAGGCAGGGATGCGTGGCGCAGCAGTTCCTCTGCCACCCCGCGGAGTTGATCGGGACCCAAAGAACAGTTGGCACCGACGGCATCGGCTCCCATTCCTTCCAGTAAGGTCACCATGGCGTGGGGGGTTGCCCCCGTCATCAGCTTTCCGTCTGCACCATAGGCGTTGGAGACCAGTACGGGCAGGTCGGAATGTTCTTTCGCCGCCAGGGGCGCCGCCTTGGTCTCGTAAGCGTCGCTCATGGTCTCGATCAAGATCAGGGCCACGCCCAAACGTACGCCCAGACGC
>JAZOOX010000030.1:0-14817 GCA_045655245.1 Clostridia bacterium
TTTGGCGGACAGGGTGGGATTCGAACCCACGTGCCGGATTGAATACCGACAAACTGATTTCGAGTCAGCCCCGTTATGACCACTTCGATACCTGTCCGTGTGTATGTTTGAACTCCGATTTGGCGGAGAAAAAACTGAGCAAATTATAAAATTTTGTTAGAAAAATGTTAGAAATGGCTAGAAAAACCGCTAGATAAGGGTGTAAAAACAAGGTTTGAACCTCGCTTAAACCCACATGGTTAAGCCATTTGTGAGGGTATAGTTACAGTGTAACCGAGGGGATTTCGAGTCAGTCCCGTTATGACCACTTCGATACCACTCCATATATGTTTAAGAGTTCTCCAAAGGTTGCAAATCTTTGGGAACAACCTTTGGGAACAGCTAAAAACAACGATATTAAATTTTCAGAAAAGTCCCGTAAAATCAGGGTTTGTAGCGGTTGGGACTTCCTCTAACTTCACTACATTTCGAGTCACGTCCGTTATGACCACTTCGATACCGCTCCGTGTGGTGTCTTAAGACAAACATTATTATACCGATTTTTAGAGAGAAAAGCAAGGGGTTTTTAAAAATTTTTTACTCCCCTTGCTTTTCGTGGAGTCTGTTTAAAAAACGGTGATATTTCCCGCAGGCGGTTTGGGTAGGAACGATTCCAAAAGTGTCTTTTAAAAATGCCAGGTATGCAGTTTCTTCAGACGGGTCATGAAGTTCGCACTCCAGTTCGTAGTCGGTGCAATCGAGGTAGGTGCTCTTATCCAGTTCAGCCGTTAAACCGGCAAAAGGGAGGGGAAAGCGAGTACGCTCGGTGGTGAGACTCCCCAGGCGAGACAAGGTGTCTGGGATGTGGGGGACCCGTTGCCGAATCAGTTCCAAAAGCTCGGGATAACCGTTAAGTGCCAGTGCTTCGGGGGCATTGGCGATAGAGAAATGATACTCCAATGAGGATGCGCCCGTTTCCCATTTGGTCTCCTTTGCCTTTAAGGTCAGTTCTGCGGCAGTGCCTTTGGTACGCACCCGCAGGGTGAGCCCGTTACGACGAAGGGATTCGTCCGATAAGTCGTAATAATGGTTAGTTTGAACAGCCGTGGTCCCGCCGACCGCCTGTGCGTAGTCGAGCAGTTGCCCGAACGCTTTGGCGGTCAGCAGAATCTTCACTTCAATTTCGCGGTTCATCGAACGACGACATTAACCAGCTTGCCCGGGATAACGATGACTTTGACAACGGTCTTGTCTGCGATTAAAGCAGCAACCTTTTCGTTGTTCAAAACAACGGCTTCGATATCGGCGTTGGAGGCATCTGCGGGAACGGAAATCTTTTCACGGACCTTGCCGTTGATCTGGACTGCCATTTCGATGGTATCCTCTAAAATTGCCGACTCGTCATAGGTGGGCCAGGGGGTATTTGCCAGTTGCGCACCCAGACCCAACTGCTCGTTCATTTCTTCGGTCATATGGGGGGCAAAGGGATTTAAAAGAGTAATCATGGTGCGAAGCTCTGCGCGGGTGATCGAACCTTTTTTGGTAAATTCGTTCAAAAGGCTCATCAACGCTGCGATGGCGGTGTTGAACTTCATCCGTTCGATATCCTCGGTAACCTTTTTGATGGTCTTGTGGAGGGATGCGTTTAAATCCTCGGAAGGACCTTCTTCGGCGGTGACGATGTTCTGCAGGTTCCAGACACGCTCTAAGAACTTGGAAACACCCTTAACGCCCTGCATCGACCAAGGCGTTGCCTGGTCAAAAGCACCGATGAACATTTCGTAGACACGGAAGGTGTCGGCACCGTACTCGTTAACGATATCATCAGGATTGATGACGTTGCCGCGGGACTTGGACATTTTTTCACCGTTGGCGCCCAGGATCATACCGTGAGAGGTACGCACCTGATAGGGTTCCTTGGTGGGGACAACCCCTAAATCATATAAGAATTTGTACCAGAAACGGGAGTACAGCAAATGCAGGGTGGTATGTTCCATACCGCCGTTGTACCAGTCAACAGGCAACCAGTAGTTCATCGCTTCCTGAGAAGCGAGGGCGTCGTTGTTGGTGGGGTCGATGTAGCGGAGGAAGTACCAGGACGAGCCTGCCCACTGAGGCATAGTGTCCGTCTCACGGCGGGCGGGTTTACCACACTTGGGGCAGGGGGTTGCAATCCAGTCTTCGATCTTGGACAGAGGAGACTCGCCGTTTTCGGTGGGCTCGTAGTTTTCGACTTCAGGCAGGGTCAAGGGCAGTTCGCTTTCGGGAACGGGAACCCAGCCGCAGCAGTCGCACCAGACCAGCGGAATCGGCTCGCCCCAGTAGCGTTGGCGGGAGAAAACCCAGTCACGGAGCTTGTAATTGACCTTGCGATGGCCCAAGCCCTGACTTTCCAGGAAATCGATAATTTTGGCAATGGCGTCTTTGACTTTCAGGCCGTCTAAGATGCCGGAGTTGATCATCGTACCGTCGGAAACGTCGGTAAATGCTTCTTCCTGAACGTTTTTGCCACCTGCAACGACTTCGATGATCGGCAGGTTGAACTTCTTGGCAAATTCCCAGTCGCGGGTGTCGTGGGCAGGAACTGCCATAATTGCACCTGTACCATAGGAGGTCAGAACATAGTCGGAAATCCATACGGGGATTTTGTTTCCGTTAACGGGGTTGATACCGAAGATGCCGCCTAAGGCAACGCCGGTCTTATCCTTGTTCAGCTCGGTGCGTTCGAAGTCGGATTTCTTTGCGGCGGCTTCCTGATAAGCACGGACCTCGTTCATATTGGTAATCCTGTCGGCGAGGGTCTCGATCATTGCGTGTTCGGGAGACAGGACCATATAGGTTGCACCGTAGAGGGTGTCGGGACGGGTGGTATAGACCACAACCGATTCGTCGGTATCGGCAATTTTGAAGGTGACTTCCGCACCTTCGGAGCGCCCGATCCAGTTCTTTTGCTGGGTCTTTACTTTTTCAATATAGTCTACTTCGTCCAAATCGTCAATCAGACGTTGGGCGTACTCGGTAATCTTCAGCATCCACTGGCTCTTTTTCCGTTGGACCACCTGGCTGCCGCAACGTTCGCAAACGCCGTTGACGACCTCTTCGTTTGCCAGACCGACCTTACAACCGGTACACCAGTTGATGGGCATTTCCTGCTTGTAAGCCAGACCCTTTTCGAAGAGCTTTAAGAAAATCCACTGGGTCCATTTGTAGTAGTTGGGGTCGGTGGTGTTGGTTTCGCGATCCCAGTCGAAAGCAAACCCCAGGCTCTTTAATTGGCGTTTGAAGTTTGCCACATTGTTTTCGGTAACAATACGGGGGTGGATATGGTTTTTGATGGCAAAGTTTTCGGTAGGCAGCCCGAATGCGTCCCAACCCATGGGGAAAAGGACGTTATAGCCTTCTCTGCGGCGTTTACGGGCGATAATGTCCAGCGCCGTGTAACTTCTGGGGTGACCGACGTGCAACCCCTGACCCGAGGGATAGGGAAACTCGACCAAGCCGTAGAACTTGGGCTTGGAGAAGTCGTTGGTTGCGGCGAAAGTCTTTTCGTCGTCCCAAATTTTTTGCCATTTTGCTTCGATTTCGGTAAACTGATTTGCCATGGTGTTAGCCTCCTATAATTGTAGAGAGATCCAAAGACTTGGCATCTGCCCACAGATGTTCTAAGTGGTAAAAGGTGCGTGCTTCCTGATAGAAAATGTGCACGACCACATCACCGTAGTCCAGCAAAATCCAATCTGCGGAAGAATATCCTTCACGGTGCAGGGGCGTGCGATCACATTCCTCGGCGATCCGTTCATCCAGTTCGTCTGCCAATGCCTTTACCTGGGTATGGGAAGTGGCGGTGGCGATCAGGAAAAAGTCGGTTACGGTAGTGATGTCGCGGGTGTCTAACGCCCGTAAATCCTGCGCCTTTTTACTGTCTAAGACAGCGGCCATTTTTAAAGTGAGCTCCTCGGAAGTCACAGCAATTCCTCCTTTAAAATAATGTCGTTCCGCGCCGCCAGACTGTCAGGATGGGCAGGGCGGTTGCGGGAAATAACACTTTTTATCGACCAGTTGATGCAGCCCAAAAAGGACTTGTCCAGGTCGGTATAAGCCAGTTGTAAACGTTCTTCGCGGTCATCGTAGGTGCGGTTGGGCTCCACGCAGTCGGCAACATAGATGATTTTTTCAAGCAAAGACATTTCTGCCCGACCGGTGGTATGATACCGTACCGCATTGATGATTTCGGGGTCGGTAACGCCATATTCCTCCTGAATCAGCTCGGCGCCCAAAACGGCATGCCAAAGTTGCGGGGATGCGGCGGTAGGCTTGTCCAATGGGACATCGCGATTGCGCAGCATTTGTTCCTGTACCTCGTGGGGAATGTCTTTGGCACAGTCGTGCAAGAGTCCTGCCAGTTCCGCTTTTTCTACCGGAACACCCCAGGCCTTTGCAAGGGCAACCGCCGTCTCCATCACGCCGATAGAGTGTCGGTAACGCTGTTCGGTCAGAACGGAACGGAGTTTTTCGTCCATTTCGGCTAATGTCATTCCACCAACTCCTTGTACAGATGATGATCTTGAATATACTGATAAACTGCATCGGGGACCTTTTCCTCAATCGTCCGCCCTGCCGCAACATCCCTGCGGATATCGCTGGAGGCAATGGGGATATGGGGAAAGACGACGGTTGCATAACGCAGACCGAACTCCCGTTTTAATGCTTGTAGTTCTTCTTCGGCGGCGGTGTCGTCTACAGTGGGACGGCGGACGATGCCGAAGGAGCAAAGGGTTGCGACGGTGGCAAAATCCTTCCAGCTCCGCAACTGAAGCAGGGTGTCGGCACCGATTAAAAAGACAAACTCAGTATCGGGGAACCGTTGATGCAATTCCCGTAGGGTGTCCACTGTGCGGGTGTATCCGTTACGGTTAATTTCGCACAAGTCAAGGGTATGCCCCCTTCGTCCGTCCAGAGCAAGGCGGAGCATTGTCAGACGGGCATCATCCGAAACCGCTGTTTTTTTATGGGGTGGGAGCCCTGTCGGAATCCAAAGCACACGGTCTAAGCCCAGCTGTGTCATTGCCGCTTCGGCAATCTGCAGATGACCGTTATGCACGGGGTCGAAGGTGCCGCCCATGATACCGATGGTCATAGGAAAACTCCTTATCGCGGCAAAATAATCTCTTTATGATCGCGGGATTCTTTATAGAGGACGATTTTTCTGCCGATGACCTGCACCCCTTCTGCGTCCAGTGCGGTGCAAAGTTCATCACAGAGTTCCCGAGGCATATAGGGACAGGTTTGCAGAACGTGAAGCTTAATCAGTTCACGAGCCTCTAAAGCATCCCGCAGGGTGTTGATCAGATTGGTTTGGATGCCTTCCTTACCCACTTGATATAATGCCGGGATGGGGTTGGCAAGACCGCGCAAGTATGCACGTTGTTTGGAAGTAATCATTGTTCAACTCCTATGGCATATAGTCGAATTCCAGCGAGTCGATGCGGACCAAATCGCCTTCTTCGATGCCCATTTCTTCTAATTTGTCGATAACGCCTGCTTTGCGCAGTACACGCTGGAAGTAGCCCAAAGACTCGTAGTCCTCAAAGTTGACCGAGCCCATGACCCGCAGTACCCAATCGCCTTCCACGATGAAGGTGTTGTTTTCCCGGCGGACAGTAAAGGTAGGCTCGCCCACGGGAACGTTGACCTCGGGCAGGTCAGCCACAATCTCAAACTCTTCTACAGGGATTTTTGACAGTCGCTCGGCCGTGTAAGACATCAGCTCGTCCACACCCTGGCGGGTGGCAGCCGAGATGATGAAGAGGGGGTAGCCCCGCTTTTTCATTTCTGCGCAAAAGGCGTCAAACGCTTCTTGGTTTTGAATGATATCCGTCTTGTTGGCAGCGACGATCTGGGGACGGTCAGCCAGTTGGGGACGGTACTTTTTCAGTTCGGCGTTGATGGTGTCAAAGGCGATGATGGGGTCTTGCCCCGACAGCCCCGAAACATCCACGACGTGAATCAGCAGTCTGGTGCGGTCTACGTGGCGTAAAAAGTCCAGACCGAGACCCACCCCTTCACTTGCTCCCTCGATGATACCGGGGTTATCCGCCAAGACGAAGTTTGGGCGAGCGGCGGAAACAACGCCCAGGTTGGGGGTCAGGGTGGTGAAGTGATAGTCGGCGATTTTCGGGCGGGCGGCAGAGACCACCGATAAAAGGGTGGATTTGCCGACGTTGGGGAAACCCAACAGTCCCACATCGGCCAACAGTTTTAACTCCAGTGCGACGGTACGCTCTTCCCCTGCAAGTCCGTTACGGGCAAATCGAGGCGCCTGTCGGGTAGGGGTTGCGAAGTGGGCGTTACCAAACCCGCCGCGTCCGCCACGGGCGACCGTAAAGGTCTGTCCGTGTTCTTTTAAGTCAGCGATGAGAGCGTCACGTTCCACGTCGCGGACAAGAGTGCCCACGGGGACGCGAACAAACAAGTCCTCGCCGTATTTGCCGAAGCAACGGTTGCCACGGCCGTCTTCGCCGTTTTGAGCGGCGTAATGTTTTTGATAGCGGAAGTCCATCAAGGTGGTCAAGCCGCTGTCGGCGATCAGAATTACCGAGCCGCCGTTGCCGCCGTCACCGCCATCAGGACCGCCGGCCGCGACATATTTCTCGCGGTGGAAGGCAACACAGCCGTTGCCGCCTTTTCCGGCTTTGACCGTAATGGTCGCAGTATCGATAAACATGGTTCCTCCAAAAAATGCAAAAAGGGCTTTCCGCAAATTGCCGAAGCCCTTTTGGTCAAACTAAATTACTGTGCAACGGGATAAACGCTGACCTGTTTCTTGTCACGGCCTTTGCGTTCAAACTTAACTTTGCCGTCCATCAGGGCGAACAGGGTATCGTCACCGCCACGACCGACGTTTACGCCGGGATGGATTTTGGTACCGCGCTGTCTAACTAAGATGTTGCCAGCCAGAACGAACTGACCGTCAGCACGCTTGGTACCCAGTCGTTTAGACTCGCTATCACGACCGTTTTTGGTACTACCCATACCTTTTTTATGTGCCATTAGAAAACACCTCTCTTTGTACTAAAACATAAATGGGAAGGTCTTACGCTTCGATAGCGGAAATCTGAACCTTCGTATAGGGTTGTCTGTGACCCTGCTTTTTGTGGTAGCCCTTTTTGGACTTGTACTTGTAAACGATAACTTTCTTTGCCTTGCCGTTCTTTAAAACGGAAGCAGTAACCTTTGCACCCTCAACAACGGGGCTGCCGATTACCATCTCGTCGTCCTTGGCAACAGCCAGAACCTGGTCAAAAGTTACGGTATCGCCTTCAGCAACTTCCAGTTTCTCAACGAAAATGGTATCGCCTTCAGCAACTTTGTACTGTTTTCCACCGGTTACGATGATTGCGTACATCCAACCTGCACCTCCTTAATAATGGAACTCGCTGTCGGGGCAGTTGCGAACAACATTTTCGGACCCTTTTCATGCGGCTACCAACGATTATAACATAGGTGCAAGTAAAAGTCAAGCATCATTTTCTTCTTTTGTATATTCCTTCATCCATAGAACCAAAAGGGCGGAATTTCAAAAGTTTTTTCCGAGATTGGGTTATATTTTCTTCTTCTTGGCAAAACTAACGGTACTGACATTATTCACCGAGAAGGAGAAAAAGATGAAAAAGTTTTGGATTGTTTTATGGTGCATCCTACTGCTGTTGACAGGTCTGGAAGCTTATGCCGACCGTACCATGGACGGGCTTTCGGAAAACCTGTTGCGGCTTCATATTATCGCCACTGACGACACTCCCGAAGCACAAGCGCTAAAGCTTCGTGTCCGTGACCGTGTGCTGGATACCTTTGGGGACACCCTTTCGGCGTTGTCTGATACCGCTGCTGTAAAACGCTATGTGAACACCCATTTGGACGAGTTCCGTCAGGTGGCGGAAGATGAATTGCGCCGAAACGGCTCTACCGAATCGGTGACCGTTTCGTTTGGGAAAATCCCGTTTGATACGCGGGTATACGGAAATGTCCGCCTCCCTGCAGGGGAGTATGATGCGTTGCGGATTGTGATCGGTGAGGGCAAGGGCCAAAACTGGTGGTGCGTCCTTTTCCCGCCTCTGTGTTTTGTAGAGGATGCCAAAGGCACCTTGCCGCCATCCAGCGAAGCAATTTTGCAAAAGAACTTGGATAAGGACACCTATGCCTTGATTCGGGAGGATGGAGGATTACAGGTAGAACTGCGCTTTAAGGTGGTAGAACTTTGGGAACTGGCAAAACTGAAAACGGCGCAAGCCTGGGGAGGAACGAAATGAGACGGATTTTACAATGGGGCTTTCTTGCGATTATGCTGTTTGCCGTGACCATTGGTGCGGCACTCTTTTACTATAACCGTTCGGAGACTTACGCCAAGGCAATCGAAAATAACTACGCCCGTGCTCTTTACAGTTTGACCGAATCGGTGGGAGAGATTGATCTTGCCCTGTCCAAAGGGGTGCTGGTGACCCAGGCACCGCAACTGTCCCGCCTGACTTCGGAAGTCTGGAGACAGACTGCGGCGGCGCAGTCTGCTTTGGGGCAACTGCCCATTCCGGAGAGCCGTCTCGAGGCTACCGAACGGTTTTTGTCACAGGTGGGTGCTTACACTTACGCCTTGGGGCAAAAAGGCATTTCGGGGCAGCCCATGTCCGAAGAAGAACGGAAACAACTGTTGACCCTGGCAGGGTATGCCGACAGTTTGAAAAAGTCGCTGATGGCATTGGAAGGAGAGTGGGAGGACGGCAACCTGACCTTTGATCTGGGGACGGCTTATGCAGGGGATACCTCGGTTTCTTATGTAGGAGAGCTGGATACCTTGGAAGCAGGCTTCTCCGACTATCCCACCTTAATTTATGACGGACCTTTTTCGGACCATCTGGAACAAAGTGAGGCCAAGTTCTTAAGCGGGAAAAAAGAACTTTCCGATGTGGCAGTGCTGGAGCGAGTGTCTGCCATTTTAGGAGAGCAGGCGCGTGACCCGAAAATTACGGGCGCAGTAGAAGGTAAACTTGCCGCGTACGCCATTTCTGCCCGTGACGGGGAGCTGACGGGCGCCCTTACCAAGCAGGGAGGATACCCCGTTTGGCTGCTGGACAGTCGCAAACTGGGTGACCCCCAGCTGACGCCCGAACAAGCCATTGAAAAGGCAAAGGCGTTTTTGACCAAAATCGGGCTGAGTTCAATGGCGGAGAGTTATTATATTAAGGAAGGGAAAAGCATCACCGCCAACTTTGCCTATGTCCAGGACGGGGTGACCGTTTACGGAGACTTGGTTAAAGTAAAGGTGGCGTTGGACAACGGCGATGTCATTGGTTTTGAAGCCCAGGGCTATCTGATGAGCCACCACCGTCGCGAGATTCCCGCTCCTGTGATCTCTCCTGAAGAAGCCCTTTCTGCCGTCAGCAGTGTGGTGACGGTAAAAAAGACCGCCCAGGCATTGATTCCCACCCCTGACGGACGGGAATTGCCCTGCTATGAGATTTTGGGTCTTTGCGGTGAGCGGAACTTCCTGATGTATGTGAACACACAGACCGGGGTGGAAGAAAACATTTTGATGCTGTTAGAGACCGAGGACGGAGTTTTGACCTTATGATGGGGTTGATTTGGGGCGCCGTTGCAGGGGCATTGATGAGCATTCAGGGCGCGATGAACACCCGTCTCGGCGATAAAATCGGTCTTTGGGAGACTACGGCGCTGGTGCAGGGCATCGGGTTTTTCCTGTCGGTCATTGTGGCGTGGATCTGGGGTCGCGGCGACATCGGCGGCGTGGTTACCGTCAACAAGTTTTATCTATTAGGCGGCGCCTTGGGGGTCGGCATCACCTTCTTTGTTATGATGGCAATGAAAAACTTAGGTGCCGCTGTCAGTGTTTCTGCTATCCTGATTGCCCAAGTGCTGGTGGCAGCAGTATTGGATGCTTTTGGATTTTTGGGGATGAAGAAAGTCCCCTTCGGTTGGAACAAGTACCTGGGACTTTTGGTAATGATCGGCGGTCTGATTTTGTTTCAGTGGTGAAAAAAGCACTCCGAAAGGAGTGCTTTTTTCTGTTTGTTAACGGAGAATAAGAAAAAAGACATCCCGAAGGATGTCTTTTTGGAGCTACTGATCCGATTCGAACGGACGACCTGCTCATTACGAGTGAGCTGCTCTACCTGCTGAGCCACAGTAGCACGCCCTATCATTATACCATAATTTGATGGTTTGTCAAGAGCGGGAAAGGTAAAATCCCAGGAGCGCCAGCTGTAATATTAACGACAGGGTGTTTAAAACCCAAAATCGACGGTGCTTGGTCTTATGACGAAAGAGGTACATCCCGCTGAGCGCACCTGCGGCACCGAAAGCCGCACCTAAGAGGAGCAACGTTTTTTCGGGGATGCGGCGGCCACTACCCTTGGACTTCAGCTTATCGTACCCATAAATCAAAAGAACAATACCGTTCCAGAGTATGAAAACCCATTCTGATATGTTCATGGTCAAAACCCTGGTGAAAAGTCGGTAAAGCCGACTTCCCGCGCAATTGATTCGCTTAGGTCAAAGCAATGGGCAATGGTCTTGGCGCTGTGGCTGTCGCTGTTCAAAATTACCCGGCCGCCGTTTTGGAAAATGTATTCCAAAATCGGTTTTGCGGGATAGGGTGTGGTGCGCCAGTTGCGGGACATGGCTCCCGAATTGATTTCGAAGGGGATGCCGTAGGGCAGTAAAATGTCCAGGGCTTTTTGCCACGCCGCTCTGTATCGGGGGTGGGTCTCGTCAATCAGGGGGTGCTTCTCGTTGAACTTGGTTAACAAGTCAAAGTGCCCGATGATGTCGGGGTGAAGCGCCCGGCCAATGCGGGAGACCCGCTCAAAATAGTTTTCGCAATAGGCGTAAATATCGTCGTCAAACCCTTCTTCTACTGCCTGCAAAAGAACAGCGGGAGTATCATCCACGTCGTAGATCTTCCCGTTTCGTCCTTCTACGGTGTGGGAAGAGCCGATAACATAATCGTAGGCTTCGGTGATGGGCACCGAGAACAGATCCTGCTCGATACCGCAAAGAATGGTGATTTGGTCCTTGTACTTTTCCTTCAGCCGTGCGATCTCGGCACGGTAGGCGGGAATATCGGCGGATTTCATGGTGTATTCGCTGGTGTCACCCACAGCGGGAGCGTGGCCCGAAAAGCCCAGGCGTTTCAGCCCCAGGGCAATCGCGGACTGCACCATTTCTTCGGGGGTGCTTGCCCCGTCGCAAAAGGTGGTATGAATGTGGAAGTCCTCCAAAATCATTGGGTCATCTTCTCCTGCTTTACTTTGTGGTCGATGACATGGCGGGATGCCAGTTCCCGATGGATATCCTCCAGCGAAATCCCCATTTCAATCATCAAAACCATAACATGGTACGCCAAATCGGCAATTTCGTAAATCGTTTCAGCCTTGTCCTCGGCTTTTCCTGCGATAATGACCTCGGTGGATTCTTCGCCTACCTTCTTTAAAATTTTGTCCAGCCCTTTGTCAAAGAGATAGGTGGTGTAAGACCCTTCTTTCCGTTCGGTTTTTCTGCCGCGGATGAGGTCCATTAAACCCTCGTAAGAAAACTCGTGCAACGATTCGCTTTCATAAACGGGTTTGGTAAAGCAGGAATCGGTTCCCGTATGGCAGGCAGGACCGTCTTTTTCTACCATGACAATCAGTGCATCGTTATCGCAGTCAGCGGTGATCGAGACAATATGCTGATAGTTGCCGCTGGTTTCGCCTTTTAACCAAAGTTCCTGACGGGAGCGGCTGTAAAAGCAGGTCAGACCCTTTTCCAGTGAAATTTCCAAGCTTTCTTTGTTCATATATGCCAGGGTCAGTACTTTTTTTGTGATGGCGTCTACGACGATGGCGGGAATCAGACCCCTTTCGTCGAACTTTAAGGTGTTTGTGTCGAGCATTGTTATTCCTCCTATATCCGCATGGGGATTCCAGCGGTTTTCAGCGTTTGTTTTAAGTCGGGGATGGCAACTTCCCCAAAGTGGAAGATGGATGCGGCAAGACCTGCATCGACCTTTGGCAGGGTGGTGAAGAGCTTGACAAAATCCGCACAGTTTCCTGCCCCGCCCGAGGCAATGACAGGAACGGACACGGCGTTGCATACGGCGTCCAGCATCTCCAAGTCAAACCCGCCTTTGACCCCGTCGGTGTCAATCGAGTTTAGGACTACTTCGCCTGCGCCGTTGTCGACGCACCGTTTGATCCAGGAGATGGCTTCCATTCCCGTATTCTCCCGACCGCCTTTGGCAAAGACGCGGAACACGCCGTCCACCCGTTTGACATCGGCGGACAGTACCACGCATTGATCACCGTAGCGGCGGGCGGCGTCCCGTACCAGGTCGGGGTTACGGATGGCACCCGAGTTGACGCTTACCTTGTCTGCACCACATTTTAACACGCGGTCAAAGTCGTCTACCGTGTTGATGCCGCCCCCAACGGTTAGGGGGATAAAGATGGTCCGTGCTACCTCGCAAAGAATGTCGGTAAACAGTGCCCGACCTTCTGCCGAGGCGGTAATATCGTAAAAAACAAGTTCGTCTGCGCCGTTGTCACTGTAGTACTTTGCCAGTTCAACAGGGGAGGAAACGTCGGAAAGGCCTTCGAAGTTAACCCCTTTGACCACCCGTCCGTTTTTTACGTCAAGGCAGGGGATGATGCGTTTCGTTGTCATCTTGCCACCTCGATTGCTTCTTTTAAATCAACTGCCTTGGTGTAATAGGCTTTGCCCAAAATGGCACCGTGAATGTTCAACGTCCGTAAACGGCGGATGTCCTCGATGGAAGAGACCCCGCCCGATGCAATCAAATTCAACGAAAGCTCACGGGAGAGGAGGGCGTACAGTTCGTGGTTGGTTCCGTTCATTGCGCCGTCTTTGGAAATGTCGGTGCAGATGATGGTGGAAACGCCAATACTCTCCATTTCGCGACAGAAGTCCAGTCCGTCACGGTCAGAGGTTTCGGTCCAACCGTGGATGGCAACCCGTCCGTCTTTCAGGTCTACCCCTACGGCAATCTTGTCACCAAAATGAGTAACCGCCTCTTTGACAAACCCCGGCGCAGTAACGGCGGCGGTGCCTAAAATGACCCGACCGACCCCTGCACTTACATAGCGATCGATCACGTCCAGCGAGCGGATACCGCCGCCCACCTCTACAAAGAGACCGGTTTGACGGATGCAAGCTTCGATGACCGAAAGGTTGGGGGTAGTGCCGAACTTTGCGCCTTCCAAGTCTACCATGTGCATTTGCTTGGCGCCTGCGGCGGCAAAATCGGCGGCGATTTCAGGTGGGTTGTCGCTGTAGACGGTCATTTGGTTATAGTCCCCCTTAAACAGGCGGACGGCTTTTTGTTCGTATAAATCAATGGCAGGATAGATTAGCATAATGATTCCTCACAAAACGCGCGTAAGATGCGCATACCTACATCCCCACTTTTTTCGGGGTGAAATTGGCAACCGCAGACGTTTCCCCGCTGGACCACAGCGGTCAGCGGTGCGCCGTATTCGGCAGTAGCAACAGTGTCCGAAGCACAGTCTGTGCCGTAAAAAGAATGTACGAAGTAAACGAACTCACCCTCGCGGACATAACGAAGCAGGGAGGAGTCTTTGGTAAAGTGCAGGGCGTTCCAGCCGATGTGGGGGATCTTTAGGCCCTCGGGGATGACGTCGGCAATGGGACGGATGGTACCTCTGATCAAACCGAGACCTTCGTGTTCCCCGTATTCATAGCTTTTTTCAAAGAGCAACTGCATCCCCAGACAAATCCCCATAATGGGTTTCCCTTCCCGGGCAAGGGTCTGCATCAGGGTAAACATCCCGCTCTCTTTCAGCTTCTTTGCGGCGTCACCGAAAGCGCCTACTCCCGGTAGAATGATGCGGTCGGCATTGCGGAGTACCGCCTCGTCAGCGGTGACGGTTGCTTCCTGTCCGATGGCGGCAAAGGAGCTTTTCAAGGAAAAGAGGTTGCCGACACCGTAGTCTACGATTGCAACCATTAGAGTACTCCCTTCGTGGAGGGGACTTCGTTGGCGAAATCAGGGTCGATGGCACAAGCGGCATGGAGACTTCTGGCGACCGATTTAAAGGTGCCCTCGATGATGTGGTGGGTGTTCTTCCCTGCCAGTTCACGGATGTGCAGGGTCAGCCCCGCTTCACGGACAAAAGCCAAAAAGAATTCTTCCACCAATTCGGTATCAAAATTGCCGACCTTTGCGGCGGGCAAGGGCAGATCGATGCAAAGCATCCCGCGACCCGAAAGGTCGACGGCGGACAAAATCAAAGCCTCGTCCATAGGCAGGGTCATATTCCCATAGCGGATTACGCCCCGCTTGTCGCCCAGAGCGGTGGCGAAGGCTTTGCCCAAAACGATACCGATATCCTCCACCGTGTGGTGGTCGTCAACATCGGTGTCACCCTTGCAGGTTACTTGCAGGTCAAAGCGACCGTGCTTGGCAAATAGGGTCAGCATGTGGTCCAAAAAGCCGCATCCGCTTTGGATGTCACTTTTGCCGCTAGCGTCTAAGGCCAGGCTCAGCTGAATATCGGTTTCGGCAGTGGTACGGGTCAGGGTTGCAGTTCTCATAACAGCTCCTCCAAAATTTCAGAGAGTTGGGTCAACAGCACCTGCATTTGCGCGGCACTGCCGATGGTGATACGGATGTAATCGTTGATGCGGGGCTTGCTAAAGTGCCGCACCAGGACGCCCCGTTCCTTTAAGGAACGGTAGAGGGTCTCACCGTCCGCCTTGGGATGCTTGGCAAACAGGAAATTGCTTTTTGACGGGGTAAGAGTAAAGCCCATT
>JAZOOX010000031.1:0-47750 GCA_045655245.1 Clostridia bacterium
GCAGCTCGTCCTGCAATGGGTAAAACGGCGTTTGCGCTGAACATTGCCCTGAATGTGGCAAAGAAATACCCCAAGAAGACCGTTGCCTTCTTCTCCTTGGAAATGTCCAAGGAACAGCTGGTCACCCGCCTGATGAGTTCCCAGGCGATGATCGACAGCAAAAACCTGCGGGACGGCACCCTTTCGCAAGCGGATTGGGACAAGCTCACCGGGGTCATCCGCCCCATGACCGAAGCGCCCATCTATATTGACGACACCCCTGGCATCACGGTCACCGATATTCGTGCCAAGTGCCGCCGCATCAAAAATTTGGGTCTGATTGTCATCGACTATCTGCAGCTGATGCAGGGTTCCCGCCGCAGCGAAAACCATCAGCAGGAGATTTCGGAAATTTCCCGTTCCTTAAAAATTTTGGCAAAAGAATTCAATGTTCCCGTCATCACTCTGTCTCAGTTGTCCCGTTCCCCCGATTCCAGAACGGACAAACGCCCCATGATTTCCGACCTGCGGGAATCGGGCGCTATCGAGCAGGATGCGGATATCGTTATGTTCTTGTACCGTGACGATTATTACAATCCCGAAACGGAAAAGAAAAACATCACCGAATGTATCATCGCCAAGCACAGAAACGGCTCCACCGGCACGATTGAACTGCTCTTCCTGCCGCAACACACCAAATTCGCAAACAAATACGAGGATTAACATGAGCGCAAAAGTCTTGGAAATGCAACTAAGAGAGAAGATTCCGCCCCGTTCCCGCTGGGTCGTCGCCCTTTCGGGCGGGGCAGATTCGGTTGCGCTTTTACGACTTCTTTGTTCTTTACGGGAGGAACTGTCCCTGACCCTTTACGCCGCCCATGTCCACCACGGACTGCGGCAGACCGCCGACCGTGACCTGACTTTTGTCCGTCGGCTTTGTCGCAAACAACAGGTTCCTCTTTATTCCGTCCGCATTCAGGCAGACCAGACCGCACAGCAACGGGGGCTTTCCCTCGAAGCGGCGGGGCGTGTCTGCCGTTATGATTTTTTACTCCCCTTAGCCCGCCGCCTTGATGCACGGGTTGCCACCGCCCATACCCTAAACGACCAGGCGGAAACGGTTCTTCTCTATCTTCTTCGCGGAAACGGGCCAGAAGGGCTTGGCGGTATCCGCGAAACACGGGCGGACGGCGTGTTCCGTCCCTTACTGGACTGCACCAAGGAGACACTTTTGGAGTACCTAAAGCAATTGGGCCAACCCCATTGCGAAGACGAAAGCAACCTCTCGGATGCTTTTTTACGAAATCGCATTCGCCACCATATCCTGCCCCTGCTGACCCAATGGAACCCCTCTTTTTTGCAGGGAGTTTCCCGCTCGGTCAAACTGTTGCAAGAGGATAACGATTACCTGCAAACGGTCACTGCCTCGGTTTTAGAGAACCACCCCGATGGACGGTTTCCCCTAACCGAAGTGCAGGAACTGCACCCCGCTTTACGAAGCCGTTTGATTCGCCTTGCCGCAAACGTTTTTTGTGACGAGGACAATCTTTCCACCACCGAAACCCAACAGATTAACGCCCTGATTTTAAAAGGAGCAAACAACCGCTCCCGACCTGTTGGAAAAAGCGGAAAAGTACATATTTGTAACGATTCCGTGAACTTTTTGAAAACGGTTGAAAAGCCCAAAGAGGTTTGGTATAATATAACAGTGCCCCAAAACCAAGAAACACCCTGGGGAACAATCGAATTTTTACTGACCGACACACGCCCCGAAAATGGGTTAGTGATGGACTTTGACAAGGTAAAATCTGCAACGGTCTTACGGTCGAGGCAGGCGGGGGACCGCATCGCCATCGGTCAAGACCGCCACCAAAAGGTCAGTGATTTGCTGACCAACGCCAAAGTCCCGAAAGAAGAACGGGAAAAGACCTTGCTTTTATGCGATGACCGGCAGGTTTTGGCGGTATTCCCCTATCGCGTTTCATACAATGCCGCACCCACCAAAGATACAACTCACTTTTTATCGATGATACAAAGGAGCGATTGCAATGAACCCCATTAAGGAAGTATTGATTACTGAAGAAGAAATCCGGAACAAGGTAAAAGAACTTGCCGCTCAAATCAATCGTGATTACGAAGGCAAGGAACTGCTCTTTGTGCCCGTTTTAAAGGGTGCTGCCGTCTTTGGATGCGACCTGTTCCGCGAACTGACCATTCCCGCCAAAATTGACTTTTTGGCAACGTCCAGTTACGGCAACGGCACCGAAAGTTCGGGCACCGTTACGGTTACCAAGGATATTGATTTAAATTTGACCGGACGGCATATACTAATTGTTGAAGACATTTTGGACAGCGGGAACACCCTGTCTTTCCTGAAAGAACTGCTTGAAAGCCGCGGTGCGGAAAGCGTGCGTCTGTGTACCTTTATGCAAAAGCCCGCCCGCCTGCAAAAACCCATTTCCCCTGATTATAACGGGTTTGTCATTCCCGATGAATATGTTGTCGGCTATGGTTTAGACTATAGCCAACTTTATCGTAATTTGAAATTTGTTGGCGTTTTGGACGAGTCGGTTTACAAATAAACCGAAAAACGTCCCCTAAGGAGGTCTCTATGAAAAGAAAGAAAAAACAACTGGGCGGAGCCAGTTTTTATATCCTGCTCTTCGCCGTCATCTTACTGCTGAGTGTTTTGTTTATCAGCGACAAAAACCCCGAAGTCTATGACTACTCGGATTTGTTGCGCTGGGTCCAAAACGACGAGATCAAGTCGCTGACCTTACAGGACGGCATCTGTCGCGTTGAACTGAAAACCCAGGAAAACATCTCTCACGAAGTCGAGATCCCGTCTTATAATATTTTTTATGAAGACATCGGCAAAACGCTGGCAGAACGGGCAAAAACCGACCCGGGCTTTACTTACAGCACGCCCTTACCCCCGACCATGCCCTGGTGGGTTTCGATATTGCCCACGTTATTTATGATTCTGCTCTTCATCGTCTTCTGGGTCTTCTTTATGCAACAGTCTCAGGGCGGCGGCGGAAACCGCGGCGTAATGTCCTTTGGCAAGACCAAAGCAAAGTCTCAACCCCAAGGAAAGCGCGTCACCTTCGATGATGTAGCAGGCGCAGACGAAGAAAAAGAAGAACTACAGGAAATCGTTTCCTTCTTAAAGGACCCGTCCCGCTTTATCGAACTGGGCGCACGGATTCCAAAGGGCGTTTTGCTCTACGGTTCTCCCGGTACCGGTAAGACCTTGTTGGCAAAAGCAGTCGCCGGCGAAGCAGGTGTTCCCTTCTTCTCCATCAGCGGTTCGGACTTTGTGGAAATGTTTGTTGGTGTGGGCGCATCTCGTGTCCGTGACCTGTTTGACCAAGCCAAGAAAGAATCCCCCAGCATCATTTTCATTGACGAAATTGATGCCGTAGGTCGCCACCGCGGCGCAGGTTTGGGCGGCGGTCATGACGAGCGTGAGCAGACCTTAAACCAGTTGCTGGTTGAAATGGACGGTTTCGGCACCAACGAAGGTGTCATCGTTTTAGCTTCCACCAACCGCCCCGATATTTTGGATCCTGCTCTGCTTCGCGCAGGTCGTTTCGACCGCGAAATCGTAGTAGGGTTGCCTGACATCAAGGGTCGTGAAGAAATCCTGAAAGTCCACGCCCGCGGAAAGCCGCTTGCTCCCGACGTAGACCTGTCGGTCATTGCCAAAACCACTGCCGGTTTTTCGGGTGCCGATTTGGAAAACCTGTTGAACGAAGCCGCTTTACTGGCAGGCCGCCGCAAACAACGGATTATTACCATGCGTGAACTGGACGATGCCATGGTCAAGGTGGTAGTGGGTACTGAAAAGAAATCCCGCGTCATTACCGACCGCGAAAAGAAACTGACCGCTTACCACGAAGCAGGTCACGCCCTGCTCTCTTACCTGATGCCCACCCAGGATGCCGTGCATCAGATTTCCATTATCCCCCGCGGTCGCGCAGGCGGCTATACCATGCACCGCCCCAGCGAGGATAAGTACTACTCCACCAAACTGGAGATGGTGGAAGAAATCCGCGTCCTTTTGGCAGGCCGTGCCGCAGAACAGTTGGTACTGGACGACATCAGCACCGGTGCTTCCAACGATATTGAGCGGGCATCCAAGATCGCCCGCAGTATGGTCACTGCTTACGGTATGAGTGCCCTTGGCCCCATTGCTTTGGGCAATAGTCAGAGTGAAGTGTTCTTAGGTCGTGACTTTGCCCAAAATAATCAGCTCAGCGAAAAACTGACTGCCGAAATCGATGACGAAATCATGAAGATCATTGATACCTGCTACCGTGAGACGCTGGCGTTGTTAGAAGAAAACATCGACAAACTCCACGAAATCGCCGCCGTTCTGCTTGAAAAAGAGACGGTGGACGGTGCAGAGTTCGAGGCGCTGTTTAAGTCCATCCCCGCTCCCGAAAAGGAACCGCTGAATGAAAGCGGCGATGCCGACACATCGGACGAAACATCCTCTGTCGAATAAAACCAAAGTCTGCCGAAAGGCAGACTTGTTTCTTGAAAGGAAGATGCTTATGCGAAGACTCCTTACCTATGTCAGGGGCGCCTGGTGGGCGGTCATCTTGGCTCCGCTTCTGATGGTGCTGGAAGTCATGATGGATTTGCAGTTACCCACCTTAATGTCCCAAATCGTGGACAACGGTATTGCCAACGGCGATTTGGCTTATATCGGTGAAAAGGGCATACAAATGCTCCTTTGCGCTTTTGTGGGGATCATCGGCGGCGCAGGCTGTTCCCTGGTAGCAGCAGTTGCCTCGATGACCTTGGGCACCAACCTGCGAGACGGAATGTTCCGCAAGGTGCAGACCTTCTCTTTTACCGAGTTGGACCGTCTGCAACCCTCTTCCATCATTACCCGTATGACCAACGACGTGACTCAGGTACAAAACCTGATGACTCAAGCCCTTCGTATGATGGTTCGTGCACCTATGACCTGCGTTGGCGGCATCTTTTATGCCTGGCGGCTAAACCCCCGCCTGTCGGTCATCTTTGTGGTATCCTTACCCCTTATGTTGGCATCGGCACTGGTTATTATGAAAAAGGTCGTTCCCCTCTTTTTAAAAGCACAAAAGAAAATTGACCGGCTCAACGCCATCACCCGCGAAAACCTGCTGGGAATGCGGGTCGTTAAGGCATTTACCGCTCAGGAGACCGAGATTGAACGGTTTTCCGACACCAATGACGAACTGACCCAATGCAATATCGCCGCTCAAAAGCGGATGATTTTAATGTTCCCCATCACCACCCTGATTACCAACCTGGGTGTCTTAGCAGTATTGTGGTTTGGGGGACGGATGGCCATTATCCCCTCCGAACATATGATGGAGGCGGGTCAGATTATGGCGTTTGTCCAATATATGACTCAGATTATGATGTCCTTTATGATGTTTGTTATGATGAGTTCCCAGTTCTCCCGCGCCCAGGTTTCGGCAGGACGTATTAATGAGGTGCTGGACACCGATTCTTCCATCGTCTCCCCCAAAGAACCCCAACCTTTAGAGAATTTTTCTATCTCGTTTGAAAATGTTTCTTTTGCTTATAACGATGGCACCGAGCCCGTTTTGTCCGAGTTGAACTTTACCGTTCCTTACGGCCAAAAAGTAGGCATCATCGGTGCAACAGGTTCGGGCAAAAGCTCTCTGATTAGCCTGATTCCCCGTCTGTACGACACAACGGCGGGAACGGTTCGGTTGGGCGGAACCGATGTGCGGGACCTGTCGTTATCCGACCTCCGCGCCCACATCGGCGTTGTACTGCAGGAAAATGTTTTGTTTGAGGGCACCATTGCGGAAAACCTGCGCTTTGGTGACGGCGATGCAGATGAGGAGCAGTTAAAAGAAGCTGCGGCAATCGCCCAAGCGGCTTCCTTTATTGAAGGGTTTGAAAAACAGTACGAATATCCCTTGGAACAGCGGGGACGGAATCTGTCGGGCGGTCAACGACAACGAATGACCATTGCCCGCGCCCTGGTCCGCAATCCTGAAATTTTGATTTTGGACGATGCGACCAGTGCCGTCGACCTGGCTACCGAAGCATATATCTTAGAAGGGCTGGACCGCCGAAAAGGCACCACGCTTTTGATTGCACAACGAATTTCAACCGTCTTGAACTGCGACCAGATCTTGGTCCTGGACGAAGGACGGCTGATTGCCAGCGGCACACACGAGGAATTATTAAAAACCTGTGAAGTTTATCGGAGTATTGCGGTCTCCCAGTTGGGTGAGGAGGTGCTGAACCGTGGCTAAAGAACCTGAACACAGACCTGTTGGAATGGGTCCTCCCCACGGTGGACGCAGGGGCGGTCCCGGTGGGCCTTTCCATGAAAAGGTAAAATTAAAATCCCCGAAAAAAACCATCCGTCGTTTGCTCGCCTATTTTAAAGGAAAGATCGGCATTCTGGTTTTGGCAACCCTGCTCTCGGGCGCAACCGCCGTTTTGGGTATTGTCACCACCCGCTTAAACGGGCTAATTATTGATGAAGCCATTGCTAAAAAGGATTTACAACAGTTGGTTTATCTTTGTCTGATTTTGCTGGGTTTATATGTGATGAACATCACCGCCACCTATCTGCAAAACCGTGTCATGGTCAATGTCTCCCACGAAACGGCAGCAAAGCTGAGAAAGGACCTTTTCTGCTCGATGCAGGGCCTTCCTCTTTCCTACTTTGACCAACATAGCAGCGGTGATTTAATGAGCCGTCTGACCAACGACGTGGATAATATCAGTATGACCTTGTCCCAAAACTTGATTCATCTCTTTTCGGGTATCGTCAATCTGCTGGGCATTTTGGTGGCAATGCTGTTGTTAAGTCCGCCTCTGACCCTGATTTCTTTGCTGATCGTCCCCGTAATGATTATTTCTTCCCGCCTTTTGATTAAGTTTAACGGTCGGTTCTTTAAGCGTCAGCAACGAGAACTGGGCGAACTGAACGGGTATGTGGAAGAAATGGTTTCGGGTCAAAAGGTTGTCATGTTGTTCGGTCAGGAAGAGAACACCCGCAAACGGTTTTCTCACCTAAATAAAAAACTGAAAAATACCCTGATTGTTGCTCAGGGTATCGGCGGCATCTTTGGGCCTGTGATGAACACCTTAAACAATATTTCCTTTTTAATAGTAGCAGTCGCAGGTGCAACCTTGGTTGCCAACGGCACCATCTTTGGGCTAAAATCTGTCATCACCGTCGGTTCAGTCTTTACCTTTGTGATCTATATGCGGAACTTCTCCCGTCCGATTAATGAAATCGCCAACCTGATTAACGCTCTGCAGTTGGCACTGGCAGGCGCAGAGCGCGTTTTTGAAGTAATGGATGCTCCTAAAGAGGCCGACGGCCCCGATGCCGCAAATCTGGATGATTTCCACGGCAAGGTCAACTTTGATCAAGTAACCTTTTCGTATATCCCCGGAACACCGGTGCTGAAATCCGCAACCTTTGGTGCAAAACCGGGGCAGACCATTGCCATTGTCGGCCCTACAGGTGCGGGAAAAACCACCATTATCAGTCTTTTGACCCGCTTTTACGATTACGAAAGCGGTGAGATTTTAGTGGATGGCGAACCCATCACCCACTTCACCCGCGAAAGTATGCGGCGAAAAATCGGATTGGTTTTACAAGACGCCTTTTTGTTTTCCGACACGGTGCGGAATAACATTGCCTATGGCAACCCCGGCGCTTCGGAAGAAGAAATCATCCACGCCGCAAAGCTGGCAAATGCCCATCATTTTATTACCCAGCTCCCCAATGGTTACGACACCGTTCTAAACGACGGCGCATCCAATTTATCGAAAGGTCAGCGACAACTCCTGACCATTGCTCGGACAATTTTAATGAATCCTGCCATTTTGATTTTGGACGAAGCCACCTCCTCGGTGGATACTCGTACCGAGCTGAAGATTCAAGAAGCTTTGCTGAATTTAATGGAAGGACGCACCAGTTTTGTCATTGCCCATCGCCTATCCACCATCCGTTCGGCAGACGAGATCTTGGTCATTGACCATGGGGAATTGATTGAACGTGGCACTCATGATGAGCTCTTACAAAAAGGTGGATTTTATGCCAACCTGTATCAGAGCCAGTTTAAAAGCGGTTTGGGAATTTAAAAAGGAAGAGACCTTTGTCTCTTCCTTTTTTGTGCACTTTTTACATCTGATTTCTATGGTGCATAACTTTGTTTCATTGTGGA
This sequence comes from Clostridia bacterium, assembly GCA_045655245.1. GTDB lineage: Bacteria > Bacillota > Clostridia > RGIG8785 > RGIG8785 > RGIG8785. The sequence continues at coordinate 8,205 of JAZOOX010000031.1, forward strand.
TAACTCGGTGTATAACCCTATTTTCAAGGGTTGTTTTTGTGGATAAACCAGTCGGTTTATCCACATTTTGTTTTTCCTAAGATTTTACCAGTTTTTGTTTGTGCCTTTTGCACAACACTATTTTCATTCCGCTTCAGAAGGCGGTAAAATCTCTTCTACGGGTTCCTCAGTCGGTTGTTCAACGGGGTCTTCGGGAACAATCTCCGGGCTGTCGACAGGTTCTTCCGGTTCTTCGACGGGTTCAGGGTCTTCGGGGGTGACGGGAGCCACGGTCGGTTGGGTCGCAGGTTCTTCTACAGGAACAGTACCGATCTGCACGATTTGCGGCGTCGGCTGATAGGTGCTGTTGTTTGCCAAAACCGTTTTTACAGGCTGACCGTTTTTGCGGAACTGCTGATACACCCGATATTTTCCGCCGTTACTGCCGTTTTGGATGATGCGGGACTCCCCTATTTTCAACCACTCGGTAGGCTCCTCCACCGTTGTAAAAGGAATGGCGGCGATGGCTTCGTTAAACAATACAATTTCGTCATAAGAATCGTCTTCCCGCGTGCCGTAAATGTTCACGGTCATATTTCCGTCCACAGCGGAGGCTTCCAGACGAATGGGGTAACCCGTGTTATTTTTAATTTTTAGGTCAATGCTCCCGTAAGAAACGGTTGCATCCATTCCCGCAGGCATATAAGAAACGGGCATGGAGTGGTTGGTCCGTTCCACGATTTCGAGATTGGCGCAGAGCGCTGCGGCATACAATGCCGAGGACACCTGGCAGATACCCCCGCCAACGCCCTGCTCGATTTTATTTCCCACGTAAACGGCGGCGTGCTGGAATCCTGCGGCAACGGTGCGCTGGCCGACCATATCATTATAGGAGAATTCAGCTCCGTCTTTAAAAATCAGATTGTTGATTTTGGATGCGGCAAGGGCAACGTTGTGGGAACGGCTGACTTGGTTCACGTTAAATTTGCTGGTATAACTACCCAACAGGTCACGGAACAGTTTTTTCTGTAAATCAGCAGTGGTCACCTCGGGCGAAGTAATGCTTAGGGGAATCATCACAGGATCTCCGCCGGGAACCAGATCCATCACAATCGACAGAGACCCGTCCAAAACCTTAATGCCGTCTTGATGAGGAATCACCGAATAGATTTCTTCGGAAAACGTTGCATTTTGGGGTTCTTGCTCGACCAGTTCCTTAAAGTCGGCAATATTTAACTGTGCCGATACCGATTCTTTCGGAGCAAGCACTACGGGGGCCCCCGTCTGAGCTTCCAGTTCTTTTAAAATTTCGTCCAAAACTGCCAATTCGTCTATAACGTTTTGACCTGTTCCGGGGGTTAAAATCAATTGGTCTTCTTCGATTTTGTAAGTAGGATAACCCGTTTCGTTTTCCCCGCGATAGCTTAAAGTCCAAAGCTTGGTCAATGCAGCTTTTTTATTTAAAATCATTTCCAGGTCGTACTGGGGTTTGGGCAAATAACCTGCGTAAAAGTGTTGCCAAAAGGTTTTTTGGTCAAAATCGGCGGCAATTTTTTGAGCCGTCTGCTGAAAATCATAGTCCGCACCGATTTCCGCACCCGAAACGGTCATACTTTCTTCCCCGTAAATCACAGTAACCAAACGATCGTTTAAGTTTTGTGACAAAATACCCAGGTCTGTTGCCGCCGTTTCAGGGGACTGATAAACAAAATCCTGACCGTGGACGGTATAGCTACGGTCTGCGTGAAATACAAAAGACAGAATCATCGGCAAAAGTACCCCTGCAACAAGGACACATCCACCCAATCCGATTCCGCCCCATAAAAGCAGTTTTTTCTTCATACTCATCCACCTCTTACACGAAGGATAAAATCAGAGCGGTGCTTTCCATACGGTAGCGGCACCAATCACTCCAATCTTTTTCCGTCGCCCGCAATGCGTCGATTCTTTCAACCAGTTCGGTGCGGCTGAGTTCCGAGACCGCAGTGACTTCGTTCTCTGTCGCATCGGTCAAAAGTGCGCCCTCTATTTCTTTCATCCAAAATCCAAAAGAATAGAACAAAAGGCGCGCGCCTTCGCATACTATAGTGTATTCAATACAGCCCAAAAACTTGACGATTTCGGTTTTAATTCCCAATTCCTCCGAAATCTCGCGGAACAGAGCGGTCAAAACAGGTTCGCCAAAGCTGACACCGCCCGTAGGGATACGGAAAGTGCCTTTGGGATAGTTTTCGCCCTGCACCGTAATCCATTTTCCGTTTTTCCGTTGCACGGCAAACGAAACCTCCGCCCGACGGTCGGTGGAGATCCGTTGGGCGAAGTCGTTAAAAAACTTTTTGGACACGTTCAGTTCAACCTTGCGGATGATGGCATCCGGGCCAAACTCGTTTTTTAGTTTGTCAAATTCCTCCACTGAAAAGTGCTTTCGGTACTCTTGCATGGAAGCCTCCCTTAGTTGCTTTTACTCGTTGGTTTCTTGGTTGTCCTCTTCTTCTGTCTCGCTGGGTGCAGTGGTGATGCTGACCACCTTAACGTCGTCCGCTAAACGCATCAGGCGAACACCGCTGGTCACACGGCCGATGGTGTTGACTTCTGCCGTTTTTAACCGCAAAATAACGCCGTCAGAGGCGATCATCATCAGATCGTCCTCGTCGGTAACGGTCATTGTACCGATTACCTTGCCTGTCTTTTCGTTAATACGGTAAGTGGTAACACCTACACCGCCGCGGCTTTGCAGACGGTAATCATCAAAGGCACTCTTCTTACCATAGCCCTTTTCGGTAACGACCATCATAGTGGCATTCTGCTGGGTATGGCTGACACCAACAACATAGTCATCGTTCCGCAAACGGATACCGCGGACACCATGGGTCACACGGCCCATCGGTCTTGCATCGGCTTCGGAGAAACGGATAGACATACCGTTATGGGTAACGATGATAATATCCTTATTGCCGTCAGTCAAGCTGACATCGATAAGCTCATCATCCTCGTCCAGACGAATAGCATTTAAGCCCAGTTTGCGGCCGTTTTTGTATTCGGACAAATGGGTCTTCTTAATGGTACCCATACGGGTGGTCATCATCAGGTACTTATCCTCGTCAAAATTATCCAACGGAATCATGGCACTGATCTTTTCGCCGCTTTCCAATGCCAGCAGGTTAACGATGGCCTGACCCTTGGCACTGCGGCTCCCCTCGGGAATTTCATACGCTTTTAAGCGGTACATCTTACCCTTGGTGGTAAAGAAAAGGATATAACTGTGGGTCGAGCAAACAAAGAGTCGTTCCACAAAGTCCTCTTCACGGGTGGACAGACCCATAATACCCTTACCGCCACGGTGTTGTGAACGGTAGGTTTCGGCAGGCACACGCTTGGCGTAGCCGAAGTTGGTCAGGGTAATGACCACATCTTCCTCTTCAATCAGGTCCTCGATGTCGATTTCGTCCATCAGAGGCATCAGCTCGGTGCGGCGCTTGTCGCCGAAACGACCTGCGATTTCATTGAGGTCGGTTTTAATGATATCAAGCACCAACTGTTCGTTGGCAAGAATTTCGTGGTAGTGGCGGATGTTGGCTTCCAGTTCCGCGTACTCTCCTTCCAACTTTTCCCGTTCCAGACCGGACAATCGTGCCAGACGCATATCCAAAATGGCTTGTGCCTGCAGGTCGGACAGTTCAAAGCGCTCCATTAAGTTTGCCTTGGCATCGTCATAACTTTCACGGATGGTTTTAATCACCGCATCAATATGATCCAGTGCCTTTAAAAGACCTTCTAAAATGTGCATTCTGGCTTCGGCCTTTTTCAGGTCAAAGCGAGTACGACGAATAATAACAGATTTTTGGAAAGTGACATACTCATCGATCAGCTGGCGAAGATTCAATACCTTCGGCTGACCGTCAACCAGCGCCAACAGGATAACACCGAACGTTTCCTGCAACTGGGTGTACTTATACAACTGGTTTAACAAAACGGTGGCATTGGCATCCCGCTTAACATCAATAACCAAACGGATTCCTTCGCGGTTCGACTCGTCACGAATATCCGAAATACCCTCGATTTTCTTTTCATGGTGCAGTTCGGCAATCTTTTCGGTTAGACGGGCTTTATTGACGCCATAAGGAATTTCGGTGACGATAATCTGTTCGTGGTTGCCCTTTTCCACAATTTCGGCACGGGCACGCATAATAATCTTGCCCCGGCCGGTGGTATAGGCGTCACGAATGCCCTTGGTACCCATCACCAGTGCCCCCGTAGGGAAGTCGGGACCGGGCAAGTATTCCATCAGTTCTTCGATGGTGATTTCGGGGTTGTCGATGGTAGCATTAATCGCGGCAACGGCTTCACACAGGTTGTGGGGGGGCATATTGGTCGCCATACCGACGGCAATACCCGTAGACCCGTTGACCAGCATATTGGGGAAACGGGAGGGTAAAACCGTAGGCTCGGTGGTCTGCTCATCAAAGTTGGGGATAAAATCAACCGTTTCCTTGCGGATATCGGTAAGCATTTCATCCGAAAGCTTTGCCATTCTGGCTTCGGTATAACGGTAAGCTGCAGGCGGATCACCGTCGATCGAACCAAAGTTACCGTGACCGTCTACCAAAGGATAACGTAAGGAGAAATCCTGTGCCAAACGCACCAAGCTGTCATAAACCGCTGCGTCACCGTGGGGATGGTAATGACCCAACACATCACCGACGGTGGTGGCACACTTGCGGTAGGGCTTGTCATGGGTCAATCCCGCATCAAACATGGTATAAAGGATTCTTCTGTGAACAGGCTTTAGTCCGTCACGGACGTCAGGCAGGGCACGGCTGACGATAACGCTCATGGCGTAGTCGATATAAGATTTTCGCATTTCCCGGTCAATGTCAACCGGAATAATATTTTGCTCTTCGTACATAAAACCGTCTCTCCTCTCTTAAACGTCCAGATTCACAACATACTTGGCGTTTTTCTCGATGAACTCACGGCGGGGTTCAACCTCTTCGCCCATTAAAATAGTAAAGGTTTCGTCTGCCTTAATGGCATCTTCCAGTTCTACTTTCAGCAAAGTTCTGGTTTCGGGGTTCATAGTCGTCTCCCAAAGCTGATCGGCGTCCATTTCACCAAGACCCTTATAGCGCTGAATCTCGATTCTGCCGTCGCGGCCGATTTCGTCCAGAATTTGATCCCGTTCTTCATCCGAGTAAGCGTACTGGCGGAACTTACCCCTTTGAATGCGGTAAAGCGGCGGCTGTGCCAGATAGACGTTGCCGTTGTCAATCAACGGACGCATAAAGCGGAAGAAGAAGGTCAACAGCAAGGTACGAATGTGCGCACCGTCGACATCGGCATCCGCCATCAGGATAATCTTTCCGTAACGCAGTTTGGTAATATCAAAGTCCTCGCCCAAACCGCAACCGAAAGAGCTGACCAGAGGCATCAATTTATCATTGCCGTAAACTTTGTCCAAACGGGCTTTTTCTACGTTTAGCATCTTCCCCCACATGGAAAGGACAGCCTGAAACTCACTGTTACGGCCGTTCTTTGCCGAACCGCCTGCAGAATCACCCTCGACGATAAAAATTTCGGATAATGCGGGGTCATTACAACGGCAGTCAGCCAGTTTGCCAGGCAGGCGAAGGCTGTCCAGAGCCGTTTTTCTGCGTGTTTGTTCACGGGCTTTCCGTGCCGCTTCACGGGCACGGGATGCCAGCAGGGATTTTTCCAAAATAACCTTTGCAGTTGCGGGGTTTTCTTCTAAGAAAGCACTGAGTTTTTCGGTAATACAACTGCTGACCAGACCTTGCACGTCACTGTTCCCCAGCTTGGTCTTGGTCTGACCTTCAAACTGTGCCTCGGTAATCTTGACACTGATGATACAAGACAGACCTTCACGGACGTCATCACCAGACAAAGGTTTGTCATTGTCCTTAATGATCTTGTATTTTCTGGCGTATTCGTTGAATACACGGGTTAGAGCAGTTTTAAACCCGGTTTCATGGGTACCGCCCTCGGTGGTTTTGATGTTGTTGGCAAAACTGATCAAATTTTCCTGGAAGGCATCGTTGTACTGCATTGCTACTTCCACATAAGAAGAATCCTTCGTGCCGTCAACATAAATAACTTCGGGATGCAACACCGTTTTTGAACGGTTTAAGTACTCGACGAAAGACTTGATACCGCCTTCATAAACCAAGGTTTCACTCTTAGGCTCGTCCTCGCCCTTTTCACGGTTGTCAGCCAATACAATGGTAACACCGCCGTTTAAGAACGCCTGTTCCCGCAGACGGGTCAGGATAACATCGTAGGAGAACTCGACTGTTTCAAAGATTTCGGCATCGGGCATAAAGGTAACCTGAGTACCACGTTTTTCCGTTTTTCCCACAACGGATAACGGTTTAACAACATTGCCGCGCTCGTAACGTTGGAAGTGCTCGTCCCCGTCGATAAAGACACGGACCTCCAACCACTCGGACAGGGCGTTTACGACCGATGCGCCAACGCCGTGAAGGCCACCCGATACTTTATAGCCGCCTTCGCCGAATTTACCGCCGGCGTGGAGCATGGTAAAGACCATTTCCACGGCAGGGATACCATAAGCATGATGGATACCGACAGGGATACCACGGCCGTTATCCTCTACCGTAACCGAGCCATCTTGATTGAAGGTGACATAAATATGAGTACAGTATCCGGCTAATGCCTCGTCGATACTGTTATCAACGATTTCGTAAATTAAGTGATGCAAACCCTGCTGAGAGGTACTGCCGATATACATACCCGGACGTTTCCGTACTGCTTCTAATCCTTCCAGTACCTGAATCTGGGCTTCGGTATATTCCGAACTAACCTTAATATCCATATACTCCTCCTATAATGAAAGTGTTTTTGAACGTTTTAAAAGTGTTGCCGAAGAAATGGGCGAAATGTAAACAGTGGTCCTTTCTCCGTCCTGACAAACCACAAAGGTTTTGGGTAATTCGTAAGAAACGTTGATTACTTCGCCGTTTTTTTCCGCTGATGTTAAAAAGTTTCGGCTCTGCTTGGACGTGGTGGTATTTTCCATATCAAAAATACCGATGATGTCCGATTCACGTATTACAATGTCATTCCCAAGATGCAAAAACATCAGATCATCCTCCCCTGCTCGATGTGTATCAAGTTACAGTTTTTTTCAAACTGTTTAGGCAACTCGGTGCATGCCAGAAGCACCTGGCCATGATACAGTTTATTGACTACAAATTCCTGTCGGGATTCGTCCAACTCAGACAGGACATCGTCCAAAAGTAAGACCGGCACGTCTCCCGTTTCCTGTTCGATACAGGCGGCTTCGGCCAGTTTCATCGACAAGGCCGCAGTACGCTGCTGGCCCTGGGATGCAAAGAGTTTTACTTCTTTTTCGTTAATGGAAACCAGCAGGTCGTCTCGATGGGGACCGACCGTGGTCATCCGATACTGTAAATCTTTTTCCCGTGCGCGTTCCAATGCGGCAATCACGGCCGCCTTGTCCGCGCCTTCTGCAAAAGAATGATAGCGCAAGTGCAGCCGTTCTTTTCCCAAGCTGATTTCACTATGCAACCCTTCACATAACGGGATCAGTTTTTGTACGAATTCTTGGCGGAATTTTAAAATTGCAGCTGCATCTTCCGCCATTTTCTCGTCCCAAACGTCTAACATCACTTTATCAGGATGGGGTTCTTTTAAAAGTTTGTTTCGCTGTTCCAACAGCTTGTTATACCGTTGCAGATGCAAAAAATATTTCGGCCGTAATCTGGAAATCAGCATATCCATATACCGTCGGCGTTCCGACGGGTTACCCTTGATTAAAAGCAAGTCCTCGGGACAGAAGAAAACGGCTAAAAACACGCCCATTAATTCGTATAAACGGGACAGTTTATTTCCTTCTATTCTGATTTCTTTACGACGGTCCGGAAAAAGTAACATTTCCGCGGTTTTGTCTTTTAGATCAACGCAAAAAGACAAAACCAATCGGGAAAAGTCCTTTTCTGCCTGGATCAACTGAGCATCTTTTACGTTACGATGGGATTTTCCTGCCGAAAAGAGAAAGATACTCTCCAAAAGATTGGTTTTTCCCTGGGCGTTTTGCCCGTAAATAAGATTTACTCCATCAGAAAAAGAAATCGATTGTTGTGTATAGTTGCGGTACTGTTGTAATGAAACAGAGTTAACAAAAGCCATTATCTTAAACGGACCGGGAAAATAACATAATGATACCGATCGCTGTCCTTTGCGGTAATTTGGCAAGGCGTGGTAGGCGAAGTGAATACAATTTCAATATCGCTTTCAGGAATAGCATCCAGTGCTTCTAATAAGAAACGATGGTTGAACCCGATTTCCAGTTCGGGGCCTTCCATGACCACGGCAATTTCATCTTTTAAGTTACCTTGTGTAGTGGTGCAAAACACTTCAACAGCACCGTCACGGAAATGCAGTTTAATGGGACTTTTTAAGGTATCCGCAGAAATCAGGGGCACCGCGCGCTTGATCGCGCGGGATAAATCACTTAAATAACAAGAAACAACCAATTCACGGGTTTGAGGGAAGGTTTGCTTGTAGTTGATATATTCTGTGATGATGTTTTTAGTGATTAACGTATATTTTTCAAAGAAAAATGCCGTTTTTTCTTCGGTGGCTTTGATGTAAAGTGTACCATCATTATCGTTTAAAATGGAAAGTAACTCGTTTTGTGCTTTTGCAGGGATAATGACCGAGAATTTCTTATCGCTTTCTACCTCTTCTCGGCGTAACGCCAAACGGAAACCGTCAACGGCTACGATTTGGAAATGGTTGTCTTCCAAACAGAATAAGGAACCGGTTAAAACGAGACGGCTGTCGTTGACAGCTGTCGAGAAAATGGTTTGACGAATCATATCCCGTAACAGTGTTTGAGCAATTTCAAAATCCGGGGTTTCGCTTTTTTGAATGGGTTCGGGAACAGGAAAGTCAGAAGGGTTTAATCCGGAAACCGAGAATTTACTGTTACGGCACATAATGCGCAAATTCATATTATCGTCAGTTTCGATTAAAACATCGTCATCATCCAAACTGCGAATGAGTTCACCAAATAATTTTGCAGGGACCAAAATTTTTCCTTTGTCAATGATTTGTGCATCCAGTTGATATTCAATGGAAGAATCCAAATTATTACCAATCAAACGAACAGTTTCATCGCAGTCGAATAAGATGCATTCCAAAACAGGAGACGGAGAACGGGTAGAAACTGCTTTTTGAACAATTCCTACAGCTTCGGTTAGGTCAGATTTGGAACAAATTAATTTCATATTCTTCTCCTCCATTTTTCAAAAAACGGTATTATTTTAAATAATATAAAACAGTATTAGTATTAGGCGTTGTGGATTTGGTGGAAAACCCTTTTAATCCTTAGAGCTGTCCTAAAAATGATTGTGGACAAAGCATTTCTTTTTCGTGGACAGGCGGTGGATGAAAAGTGGATTTATACTTTTTTTGGTTGTCCACTTATACACAATTCGGTGGAAAGGTTAGCTGATGGCATTTAAAATAGTATTTTGTAATGCGGCACACAAGCGGTCAAAATTTTTATCGGTCTGACGGCGCTCGTACACTTTTTCATAGGCGTTAATTGCAGTAGTATGGTCCTTTTTACCAAAGGCAAGAGCAACCTCCGCATAAGGCATTCTTAAAAGTTCGCGGCAGAAGTACATACCCAGCTGACGGGCGTTTGCGATGGGTTTTGTTTTTTTCGAAGAAAGCAAATCATCCATTGAAATGTCCATATCGCGGCAAATAATCATTTTAACGGTGTCGGGTGTGGGGTCTGCAGGAACATAAGGAGAAATTTCCTCGATAATCTTTTTAACATCCTGCATCGAGATCTCGCAGCCGTTTAAGGTAATGGTTGCGTTAATTTTGGTCATAACCCCTTCCAGATCACGGATGTTCGAATTAACCGTTTCGGCAATATATGTTAAAATGTCGTCAGGTAAGTAAATATTTAACGACTGTAACTTTTTCTTTAAAATGGCCAACCGGGTTTCAAAGTCCGGGGGCTGGATGTCCGCAATCAGTCCCCAACCGAAACGGGAACGTAACCGTTCTTCCAAACGGCTTAGATCCTTAGGAGGACGGTCGCTGGTAATGACAATCTGTTTGCCTGCCTGGTGCAGTTCGTTAAAGGTATGGAAAAATTCTTCCTGGGTTGCTTCTTTGCCGGCGATAAACTGAATGTCATCGATAATCAAGACATCGGCAGTGCGATATCTGCGGCGAAAGTTTTCAATGGAATTATCCTTTAATGCAGAAACCAGATCAGTAGTAAATTTTTCGGAAGTAATGTAAACGATTTTTGCTTCAGGGTTGTCCTGTTGAATCTGATGGGCAATAGCTTGTGCCAAATGGGTTTTACCCAGGCCTACGCCGCCGTATAAAAAGAGCGGATTATAGGCTTCTGCAGGAGCAAGCGCAACCGCAAAGCAAGCAGAATGAATAAAGGTATTTGAACTACTGACAACAAAGTTCTCAAAGGTGTAAGACGGGTTTAAAGGCATGATAAAATGCTTGTTTGTTGCCGCCGGAGCTGCCTTTTCAATTTCAGGAGCGGGCAGGTTCAGAGCATCCTTCTCCCGGGTCATAAACACTTCAATGGCATACGTTTTGCCTGTGACCTTTTGGATAGCGTCTTTGATAATTTGCAAATAGCGATCTCGTAACAGCATATTTTTCTGGGTTTCCATCTCGACTTCCAAGTAAAAAGTGGTGTCGGTAATGGCATAAAGGTTAATAACGCTATACCAGGTTGAGTAAATTACATTGTTGTTAACTTCCGTTTGAATGTTTTCTAAAACACTCTGCCAAACGGTTTGTGTTTCTTTCAAGTTGATTCCTCCTTGTGGATAAGTGAAAAGAAATTGTCCACAAAATGTGGATAAGTGGTTAAAAAAGCGAAAAATTAAGGAAAATTGTCCACATTAAAATCGCATTTTAAGTGGAAAAATAAACATACCGTAAAATGGGCGCAATTCACCCCATTCTCTTCTAATATATAATATCATTTTTTAATACTTATTTCAAGTGTAATTTTCAAAAATCAGAAGGAATATAAAAAAAATATTGACAAAGCGGCAATTATTCATTATAATAGAGAAGCACGACTTTTGACTGATGATTGAAAAGGAGGTGTTTTAGGTGCTGAGAACCTATCAACCCAAAAAGAGACATAGAAAGAAAGAACATGGTTTCAGAAAAAGAATGAGTACCAGAAGCGGCAGAAAAGTACTGGCCCGCAGAAGAAGCAGAGGCAGAAAGGTATTATCCGCTTAAAGGCCACTCCCAAGTGGTCTTTCTTTCATTTAGAGAAAGGAGACAAGCCTTTTGAAATATTGTGTTTCCTTAAAAGAAAACCGTCGGTTTCGGTTCCTTTATCATAAGGGTAACCATTTTGCCAATGACGTTTTAGTACTCTATCTGAAAGAAAATCGCCGTGCCCAAAACCGTTTGGGTCTTACTGTGAGCAAAAAGGTAGGAAATGCCGTGACCCGTAATCGCATCCGTCGGCTATTGCGGGAAAATTATCGGTTGCGTGAAAACGCAATTAAAATCGGCTATGATTTGGTCTTTGTTGCGCGTACCCGCGCGGCAAAGGCTGATTATTATGCTTTGGGCCATGCCATGGAACAACTCCTTACCCGCGCGGAGCTACTGCAATGAACCGGCTCCCGATTCTTTTAATTCGATGGTATCAAAAGCATATTTCGCCGCGATTTCCTGCGCGATGCCGATTTTACCCTACTTGTTCCCAGTACGCATTGGAAGCTTACCGTAACCATTCGTTTTTTCGCGCTACTTATTTGACTTTGTGGCGGTTGTTACGGTGTCAACCGTGCTGTCGCGGGGGATTGGACCCCGTTCCTGCACCGAAAAAGAAAGGAAACTAAATGGGAAATATCTTAAACACGATCATTACCCAGCCGTTGGCTTATGTTTTCCGTTTTATTTTTGATTTTTGTGAAAGCTACGGCCTGACTATTATCCTGTTTACCGTCTTTATCAAACTGGTTTTATTACCCCTTACTTATAAGCAACAAAAATCCATGACTGCGATCCAGCAGTTACAACCCAAAATTAATGAAATCAACCGCAAATATAACGGCAACAAAGAAAAAATCAGTCAGGAGACCATGAAACTGTATCAGCAGTATAATGTCAATCCTATGGCAGGATGCCTGCCGCTGTTGATTCAGTTGCCGATTATTTTCCTGTTTTATCAGATTATTCGTTGTCCGTTGCAGTATATCTTAAAATTTCCAAAAGCAGCTGTTACTGCTACGGTTGCGGCCATTCAAAATGTCCCCGAATTGGCAGGAATCGTTGGCGGAACCAACGCGGCTGCTCAGGAGATTGCCATTGCTTCTCATTTGTCCGACCCTGCTTTAATGGATGTTGTGAAAACGGCTACCGCTGAATTTGACGGCTTGTTTTACCGTGCCGTGGATTTCCAGTTTTTAGGTCTGGACTTAAGTCTGACTCCTTCCTGGACACAGCTGAGTTTGCTTTGGGTGATTCCGCTGTTGGCTGTAGCGACCCAGTATATGACCACTTGGGTGATGAAAAAGACGCAGCCTCAGACTGAAACGCCGAAAAAGAAGACGCAAAACGGCGAAGAAATGCCGGATATGGCCAGTAGTATGAACAAGACGATGCCTTTAATGACGGGTGTGTTCTGTTTTATGTTACCTGCAGGTATCGGCGTTTACTGGATCATTAGTAACATCATGCAAATGATTACGCAGATTGGATTAAATTACTGGTTTACCAAGAGAAAGGAGCAAGAGGTATGAGTCAGTTTGTCGAAATGACCGGCAAAACCGTTGACGAAGCAATTGATGCTGCCCTGATTGAGCTTGGTATCGAGCGCGAACAGGCGCAGATTGAAATTTTAGAAACGCCGAAAAAAGGAACCTTGGGTTTGTTCGGTAACCGTGATGCAAAAGTTCGTGTTTCCCGCGAATTCAGCCCCGAAGCGGTTGTCGAATCCTTCTTAAACGATATTTTTTCCCGCATGAAAATAGATGCTACGGTTAAAACAGAAAAGAAGGACGAGGAAATCCATGCCGAGATTATCGGCGAGCGGGTTAACCTGTTAATCGGCCGCCATGGCGAGACCTTGGATGCATTACAGTATTTGGCGAGCCTGGCTGTAAAGCGCAAGTTTGATACCTATTTCCGTGTTGTTTTGGATGCTGAGGACTATCGTGCCCGTCGCGCTGAGTCACTGAAAAAGTTAGCTCATGCTACGGCAAGAAAAGCCGTTAAGTACCATCGCAATATGGCTTTGGAGCCTATGTCTCCTTATGAGCGCCGCATTATCCATTCGGAACTGCAGGCGGACAAGCTGGTTACAACCCAGAGCGTAGGAGAAGAACCTTACCGCAAGGTGGTTATTTCTCCCGTTGAAAAATAATTCTTGACACGCGAAGGCGGTCACAGGCGTTTCCGTCTGTGACCGTTTTTTTGGAGGAAATATGAACGAAGAAACCATTGCCGCAATCTCTACGCCTCAGGGCTTAGGTGGAATTTCCATTGTGCGGATGAGCGGCGCGGATGCAATCGAGATTGCTGACCGTGTGTTTGTTTCTGCCACGGGGAAACGCGTTAAGGACACCCCGACTCATCGGATTTTATACGGACATATTAAGACCCAGAACGAGACAGTGGATGAGGTTTTGCTGATGCTGATGCGAGGTCCTAAAACCTTTACCCGCGAAGATGTGGTGGAGCTGAACTGTCATGGTGGTCCTGTGGTCACACAAGCCGTTTTAAAAGCGTTGATTGCCAACGGCGCACGATTGGCGGAGGCAGGGGAGTTCACCAAACGCGCTTTTTTAAACGGACGAATAGATTTGACCCAGGCAGAGGGGGTCATCGACCTGATTAACGCCAGGACTGATCGTGCCCGCAAACTGGCACAGACCGCTTCGGAAGGGGAACTTGCCCGGGTGTTCTTTGCCGTGCGGGATGCATTATTGTCTGTTTCGGCAGAGCTGTTGGCGGTAGTAGATTTCCCCGAAGAAGAAATTGAAGAAACCGGTGGAATTGAGCAGATTTTAGCCCAAGTGCATCAAAAACTAACCGACCTTTGCGACGGATACGAGCAGGGACGGTTGATTCGGGAAGGAGCAAAGGTAGCCCTTGTTGGTTGCCCCAATGTGGGAAAATCATCGGTATTGAATTGCCTGACGGGGACCGATCGTGCGATTGTTACTGAAATTGCCGGTACGACTCGTGATGTCTTGACCGAGGACTTGAATGTAGACGGTATTCCCATCCGTTTGATGGATACGGCCGGAATCCGCGAAAGCGAAGATGTAATCGAAACCATGGGCGTAGAAAAAAGCCGCCGGGCACTGGACGAAGCAGATATTGCCGTTCTGGTTTTGGATGGAAGTCGCCCTGTTAATGACGAGGAATTGGCGCTGTTGGAAGAGATCAAAACAAGAACTCATCTGGTTTTAGCCAATAAAACCGATTTACCGTCTGTCTGGACGGCAGAAAAATATGACGCCGTTCCTTTTTGTGCCAAAACAGGGGAGGGGCGAAGAACGCTTTTGTCTCTTTTATCCCAGCGTTTAATGGGGATGCACCGTGAAGACACTCTACTGTTGTCAAATGTTCGGCATTTCGAACAGGTAGTCCGTGCCCTGAGCGCCATTGAACAGGCACAACAGACATTGCAATCGGGAATAGAACCTGACTTGGCAATTATTGATATCAACGCCGCTATTGAAGCCCTGGGCGAGATTACCGGTGAAACGGTATCCGAAGCGGTTACCGACCGCATTTTTTCACGGTTTTGCTTAGGAAAGTAAGGAGATACTTATGGTTGAATATCTGGCAGAAAAAATAGATGTGGCCGTTATCGGCGGCGGACACGCAGGATGCGAGGCGGCACTTGCCGCCGCTCGATTAGGCTGTAAAACGGTGCTGTTTTCCATACAGTTGGACGCCATTGCCAACCTGCCCTGCAATCCCAGCATCGGTGGTACGGCAAAGGGTCATTTGGTTCGTGAAATTGATGCCCTGGGCGGTGAAATGGGCAAGGTTGCGGATAAAACGCTCTTGCAAAGCCGTATTTTAAACCGAGGGAAAGGCCCGGCGGTTTATTCCTTGCGGGCGCAAATCGATCGAAAAGCCTATCAGCGGGAGATGAAGCATCGTCTGGAATTGCAGGACAACCTAACTGTAAAGCAGGGCGAGATAGTGGAAATCCGTCTGGATGAAGAAGGGAAAGTTGCCGCTGTAGTGACCGAATTGGGTGCTGTATATGAGGCAAAAGCAGTTGTTTTGGCAACGGGCACCTTCTTGGCGGGACGGATTATTATCGGCGATTACAGCCGTAGTGGCGGTCCCGATGGGCTTTTCCCTGCTAACCAGCTTTCGGCTTGTTTAAAAGACCTTGGCGTGCAGATTTTGCGTTTTAAAACGGGGACTCCTGCCCGTATCAACCGACGAAGTGTGGATTTTTCCAAACTGGAAGTCCAAAACGGGGACGAGACCATTACGCCGTTTTCTTTCGAAACCAAGGAACCTCTTGAAAATACCGAGGTTTGTCATCTGACCTATACCAACGAAAAGACCCATCAGGTCATCCGCGACAACCTGCACCGTTCCCCTTTGTTTTCGGGGGCAATTGAAGGGGTAGGGCCGCGGTATTGCCCGTCTATCGAGGATAAAGTCGTCCGTTTTGCAGACAAGGAGCGACATCAAGTATTTATTGAGCCTGTGGGCGGGGACACCGAGGAACTGTATGTTCAGGGAATGTCCTCCAGCCTGCCCGAGGATGTACAGATTAAGATGCTTAGGACAATGCAGGGGCTTGAAAATGTAGAGATGATGCGGACAGCATACGCCATTGAGTATGATTGCATTGATTCCACCCAGTTAAAACCCAGTTTGGAGTTTAAAGAAATCCCCGGGCTTTTTGGTGCGGGGCAGTTTAACGGCAGCTCGGGATATGAAGAGGCTGCTGCCCAAGGGCTGATGGCGGGAATTAACGCTGCGCATTATATTTTGGAGAGGGAAGCGGTTGTTTTGGACCGTTCCACAGCGTATATCGGCGTTTTAATCGACGATTTGGTTACCAAGGGAACCCCCGAACCGTATCGGATGATGACCGCCCGGGCCGAGTATCGGTTGCTGTTGCGGCAGGACAATGCGGACCTGCGCTTGACCGAACTGGGGCATCGTATCGGATTGATCTCCGACGCCCGTTATGGAGACTTTTTACAGAAAAAAGAAGAGATCACCCGTGAAGCAGAACGGCTTGAAGGCTTGATTTTCCCGCCGTCTGAATCTGTACTGGAAGTGCTGGAATCGGTGGGAAGCACACCCATTACTACGGGCATCCGCGCATCCGAGCTGTTGCGTCGCCCCGAAATCTCGTATGCACTTTTGGCGTCTATTGATCCTGACCGCCCTGAACTTGCCCCCGCGGTAGCTGAAGAGGTTGAGATTACGGTGAAGTATCAAGGGTATATTGAACGGCAGATGCGTCAGGCTGAACAGTTTTTAAAGCTGGAAAACCGTTTGATTCCTGAACATATTGATTACGAAAATCTGCACGGTTTGCGACTGGAGGCGCGGCAGAAACTGACAAAAGTTCGCCCGCGTTCGGTAGGTCAGGCATCCCGCATTTCGGGCGTTTCTCCGGCAGATATTACCGTGCTGTTGATTTATTTGAAAAGTCTCAAGGGGGAGAAGGGGAATGGATAAGAAACTGGAACGTTACCGTGACCTGCTTTTAGAATGGAACAAAAATGTAAACTTGACCGCCATTACCGATCCTGATGAAATTCGTATCAAGCATTTTGAGGACTCTCTAACCTGCCTGGAAACAGGACTTTTCTTCCCTGATGCAAAGGTTATCGACGTGGGCACCGGTGCTGGATTCCCTGGGTTGCCTTTGGCAATGGCGCGCCCTGATATTTCGGTCACTTTATTGGACAGTTTAAAGAAACGCCTGCTGTTTTTGGAAGAAGTGATTGCTCAGACCGATACAAAAAACGCAAAAACCGTCCATGCACGGGCAGAGGATGGCGGTCGGGACAAACAATTGCGGGAACAGTTCGATATCGTTGTATCCCGCGCCGTTTCAAGGCTTTCGGTGCTATGTGAATACACGTTGCCCTACCTGAAAGTCGGCGGAACGTTGATTGCAATGAAAGGCCCGTCTGCCCAGGAAGAGCTGCAGGAAGCTCAAAACGCTATCAAGGTTTTGGGCGGAGGAGAGGCGTCTTTGCAAAAAACCGCATTGGAGGACGATTCCTTGTCCCATTGCCTGGTGTTGATAAAAAAAGTTCGACCCACCCCGACAACATACCCGCGAAAAGCGGGGACCCCGACGAAAAACCCCCTGTAAACGGGGGTTTTTCTTATTTATTGTCGAGGAAAAACACTTCCATTTTCTGGGAAATAATGTTAAACTATTGTTGAAAAGGAAGGAGTGTGTATTGTGGGAACAGAGGACAAGCGGCTGCTGACCATTCCGATAGCATCAATTCGTACCAATCCCTACCAACCGCGGCGATATTTCGATCCGAATGCCTTAAGTGAACTAAAGGAATCGATATTGCAGTTGGGGGTTTTACAACCGATTAGCGTCCGGCATTTGGGCGATTTAAACTACGAACTGATCGCCGGTGAAAGACGGCTTCGTGCCGCACGGGAAGCGGGTTTGACGAGTATTCCCGCACTGGTCAGTGATGTGGGTGACGACACTTCCGCCGTCATTGCTTTGGTAGAAAATTTGCAACGGCAGGACTTGTCGTTTTTTGAAGAAGCGGACGCTTATGCCAGATTTATTGAACTTCACGGATTCACTCAGGAAGAACTGGCGCACCGTTTATCGAAAAGTCAGTCTGCCATCGCCAACAAGCTGCGGTTGTTGCGCTTTTCTCCCGATATGAAGCGAATGATTACCGAAAACGGGTTGACCGAGCGACATGCCCGTGCTCTTTTGCGGTTGCCCGACGAGGAGCTAAGGATGCAAGCTTTAAAGCAAGTTTGCAAAAACCAACTAACCGTGCAAAAGACAGATGAACTGGTGGATACTTTATTGGCGCGGTGCGCCGAACGTACGCGAGAGGAAAAGCTGCGGCGACAAAAGGGCAGACCGGAACAACGGCTCTTTTTTAATACGGTAAACGAAGCTGTTCGTCTGATGAAAAAGAACGGAATGAAAATCAGGATGGACCGCAGAGAGGACGATACGCACTATACTTGTATTATTCGAATGACCAAGGCATGATTTAATCGTAATCAACTGCCATGCGCGTTCCCCCGAGCGAAAATGGCGTAGTTGATAGGGTTTGCGGCATCCCCCACTTTGATCGCAGACCCCTTGCCCGTACTGTTTCACGTGAAACAGTACTGGTTCTTTTTTGCTTTTGTTTCACGTGAAACAAAAATTTTTCTTTTCAAACCGAAAATAGTATGATATACTGAAAGCAAATAAATCAAATGGAGTAGTGCTATGGGAAAAGTAATCAGCATTTCAAATCAAAAGGGCGGGGTCGGAAAGACTACGACTTCGGTAAATCTAAGCGCCGCACTGGCCGCTTTGGGCAAAAAGATATTATTAATTGACCTGGACCCCCAAGGGAATGCTTCCAGCGGGTTGGGTGTTGAAATTTCTGAAGAGGAAAAATCGGTTTATGATGCTTTGGTTAACGGCGAACCGATGGATAAGTGCCTGAAAAAGACGGACTTCGGTCCGTTGTGGGTATGTCCCGCAACTGTTGATTTGGCAGGAGCAGAGATCGAGCTGGTGGATATGAAAAGCCGTGAAACCCGCTTGAAAGAAGCGATTGCGCCGATTCGTGATACCTTTGATATGATTTTAATTGACTGTCCGCCTTCCTTGGGGTTGCTGACATTAAATGCATTGACCGCAACCGATACGGTCTTGATGCCAATCCAGTGTGAATATTATGCTTTAGAGGGGCTATCCCAACTGACCAAGACGATTAAAATGGTCAAGCAGGGGTTGAATCCGTCCATTGATATTGAAGGCGTATTGTTGACCATGTTTGATTCCCGCACTAATTTGTCCATTGCCGTTGCGGATGAAGTCAAAAAGTTCTTCCCCCAAAAGGTATACAAGACGGTAATTCCGCGGAATGTACGCCTTTCCGAAGCCCCCAGCTACGGTCAGCCCGTCAACGTCTATGACCCGTCATCCCGCGGGGCAGAGGGGTATCGGTTGCTGGCAGAAGAAGTGGTCAATAAAAATGAAGGGAGAATGTTCTGATGGCTGCAAAGAAAAAAGGTTTGGGTCGGGGACTCGGCGCTTTGATGGACATTTCAGAGCCGATTGCCGTTCCTGAGAAGAAAGAAAAGAAACCTGTTGAAAAAAAGCCGGAAAACGGTGTGGTTGAGCTGAAAATCGCGCTTGTCGAACCCAACCGAGAACAGCCTCGAAAACAGTTTGACGAAGAAAAACTACAGATTTTGGCGGATTCGATCAAGACCCACGGCGTCATTCAGCCGATTTTGGTCAAAGATCGCGAAAACGGGTATTATATGATCATCGCAGGGGAACGCCGTTGGCGCGCCGCTAAAATGGCAGGGCTTAAGACCATTCCTGCGGTCATTAAAAATATGGAAGAGCAGAAGGTTATGGAAGTCGCTTTGGTCGAAAACCTGCAGCGCGAGGACTTAAACCCCATTGATACTGCTAACGGTTACCGTTTCTTGGCGGAACGATTCAGCTTGACCCAGGAAGAAATCAGCTCTCGCGTGGGAAAAAGCCGTTCGGCGATTGCCAATACCCTGCGGCTTTTGACCTTGCCCCAGTTTGTTCAGGACAAGCTGTTTGACGGTGTTTTGTCAGAAGGCCACGCCAGAAGTTTAATTGGACTGGATGAAAAAGTTGCCCTTGTTGTAGCCGAAAAGATCATTGCCGATGGGCTGAGTGTTCGTGCTACCGAGGACCTGATTCGCCGAATGAAAAATCCGGCAACAAAAAAATCCGCGGTGGACAAGAACGTTCATCACCGTGCTGTCGAAAAGGAACTCAGCAAAAAGCTGGGCACCAAGGTACAACTTCAGCTCGGTCCTAAAAAGAGTAAAATCGTGATAGAGTATTACAGCGATGACGAGTTGAACCAAATTTTGGAAAAAATCGGAAATTGACCCTCAAAAACCGTCCTCTAGAAACGATTTTTACGAGCTAAGGTATAGAGTGACATGCCAAAAACAAACCTATGCTTAAAACTAAAATTTGACGCCTTAAATGCGGTTTTTGGAAATTTTAAAAAACACTTGACAAAGATGAGCGGTTGTGATATACTCGAGCGGTAAAGAAAGTAGAAGCGACCGTTTCTCACCTAACGGCAAAAGTCGGTTGGGTTCAATATCGCCAAAGTGAAATTGATTTGGTTGGATTGGTATCGGGTTGCTTCTGCAACCCGATTTTTTTGGAGGTGTCTTATATCAGCAGCAAGGAGTTAATGATCAACGAGGAAATCCGTGACAAAGAGGTTCGCTTAATTAGTGCTGACGGAGAACAACTGGGTGTTGTTTCCATTAAAGAAGCGCAGGCGATGGCTCTTGAAAAAGGGATGGATTTGGTCAAGATTGCACCGCAGGCTACGCCCCCGGTTTGCAAAATTATGGACTACGGCAAGTATCGCTTTGAACAGATGAAACGCGAGAAGGAAGCCCGTAAAAACCAAAAAACAATGAACTTGAAGGAAGTTCGCCTTTCCCCGTCTATTGACGATCATGACTTCGAGACGAAGGCAAATCATGCTGTAAAGTTCCTAAAAGCGGGTGACAAGGTAAAGGTTTCTGTTCGGTTCCGTGGGCGCGAAGTGCACCACGCTTCTATGGCTGAAGGCTTGATGGAACGGTTTGCCGAGTTTGTTTCAGAAGTCGGAACGGTCGAAAAGAAACCCAAGTTAGAGGGACGGAACATGACCATGTTCATCGCCCCGAAAGCAAATTCATAAGAAAAGCCAAAGGCTTTTGATAAAATTGAGAGGAGACGAAAACGATGCCTAAAATTAAGACCAGAAAAGCAGCAGCAAAGCGCTTTAAGTTTACCAAGACGGGCAAAGTCAAAAGAGGGAGCGCCTATAGAAGTCACATTCTGAACAAGAAGACGACTAAGCGGAAACGCAACCTGAGAAAAATCGGTTATGCGGATTCCACGAATGTGGCAACCATTAAAAAGATGGTTCCGTACAAATAATTCCGTATAGAAGATTTTATAGGAGGAAAGTAAAATGGCAAGAATTAAAGGTGCATTGAACACCAGAAAAAGACATAAGAAGATTCTGAAGTTGGCAAAAGGCTATCGTGGTAGCAAGAGCAAGTTGTTCAGAATCGCCAACCAGGCCGTAATGAAAAGCGGCGTTTACGCTTACATCGGCAGAAAGCAAAAGAAGCGCAACTTCAGACAGTTATGGATTGCTCGTATCAACGCTGCAACCCGTGCTAACGGTATGAGTTACAGCCAGTTCATGAACGGTCTTAAAAAAGCCAATATCAACATGAACCGCAAGATGCTCTCTGAAATCGCAATCGCAGATCCCGCCGCTTTCACCAAGTTGGTTGAAAAGGCAAAATCTGCCCTGTAATAGCAAGAATTAAGGCGACAAAAGATAACCTTTTGCCGCCTTTTCGTTATTAAAATAAGGAGGCAAATCCTTTGCAACCTCTATCCCAAAACCATCTGAAAAAGTTGCGGAAATTGACGCAAAAAAAATACCGAGAGGAATCTCGGTTATTTGTCGTAGAAGGAACCCGTGCTGTTTTGGATGCCTTGGAATCAAAGGCGTTAAGCGAAGTCCTGGTGACGGCGGAGTACCTGCGGCAGCATGGTACGCTCAAAACAGAGGCTCCCGTTTACCAAGTGGAAGAAAAACTGCTTTGCGAGTTGTGTGATACCCGTACACCCCAGGGAATTGCAGGGATTGCCTCCTTCGTTCATTCGGAAGAATTGCCTGAAAATGCAGGTTTTTACCTCTTTTTAGACGGACTTTCCGACCCCGGAAATTTGGGGACCATCCTGCGTACGGCAGATGCCGCCGCTTGCGACGGCGTGATTTTAACCGCCGATACGGTGGAACTTTATAATGCCAAGACTGTTCGTGCTACCATGGGTTCGTTGTTTCACCTGCCGATTTATCGGGTTGCGGACAAGGAAACGGCACTAAGATCCCTGAAATCTTTGGGTTGCCCCGTAATTGTCAGCGCCTTAGACGGGGCGGAGGACTTTAAAGAAGCGGGACTGAAGGGTTCTTGTGTCGTGGTTGTGGGAAACGAAGCCCACGGCGTTTCTTCCCAGGTGATGGCACTTGCTGACCGTAGGGTAAAGATCCCCATGCCCGGAAGAGCGGAGTCTCTGAATGCGGGGGTTGCCGCCGCATTGTTGCTTTACGAACATCTACGATAGGAGAAAAAGGTTTGGAAGAACGGAATTTATGGCTTTGGCTTGCCGAAGCACTACACTATAACCCCAAACAAATCGAGACGGTTTGCAAGGTGTTTCCGTCTCCCAAATACCTTTACGACATGCCTTTGTCTGAGTTGCGAACCCTTCCAATGCTCACAAAGGCGGAACAGGACGCTTTGGCGGATAAGAGTCTTTCCTATTTAGACGAGAAAAAGTCTTCTTGGGCGGCACAAGGGGTTTGGTTTTTGACCCCTGCCGACGAGGATTATCCCGCCCCTTTACGGGACCTTCCCGAGCGCCCTGCCGTTTTATTCGGACGCGGGAAACTGCCCGACCCGACTGCGTATGCCCTGACCCTTTCCATAACGGGGACGAGAAGTTGTACCCGTTATGGCGAGCGGATTACGCCGCTTTTGACACGGGAACTGGTCGAAGCGGGTGTCTTGCTGGTTTCGGGTCTTTCCGAAGGGGTCGAGACTTTTGCCGCACGGGAAGCCGAGCGGGTTGGTGGAACGGTTCTTGTCGTTGCGGCAGGCGGCGTTGACCAGATTTACCCCAAATGCAACCGTAGTTTATTTGAAAGT
Source organism: Clostridia bacterium (assembly GCA_045655245.1). Classification (GTDB taxonomy): domain Bacteria; phylum Bacillota; class Clostridia; order RGIG8785; family RGIG8785; genus RGIG8785. The sequence goes on from JAZOOX010000031.1 coordinate 31,209, forward strand.
ATTTCTAAAAAAGGCGCGGTGGTATCCGAATTCCCGCCGGGAATTCCACCGTTACGTCATTTGATACCTTATCGAAACCGCTTACTCAGCGGATTTTCGGATGCCGTTTTGGTGGTTGAAGCAGGAAACCGAAGCGGTACCCGCATCACTACTGACTATGCGCTGAGCCAGGGCCGGGATGTTTTAGCCGTGCCCGGGAACATTGACAGCGCCAAAAGCATTGGCACGAACCGCATGATTCAGGAAGGTGCAACGGCGGTTTTGAGTGCCGCGGATATTTTCACCCAATACCGTTCCCGTTTCCAAGGAAAGATCATAAAGGGTCCTCAAGAGGCGACCGCACCTGAGCTGAGCGGCACCGCCAAACTGGTGTATGACCTATTGGATAAGGACGACCCTATCACGCTTGATGTGCTGACCGAAAAGACGGGTCTGCCGATGAGCGTCTTAACGTTGGTTTTAACACAATTGGAACTGGCAGGACACATTCAGCGTCTTGCCGGGAACCGCATTGTTCTAAAATAATTGACCCCTGATTTGGGGGAAAGGAGAAAGCGATGGCAAACTATCTGATGATTGTGGAGTCTCCCGCAAAAGCCAAAACGATTAAGAAATATTTGGGAAAAAACTACCACGTTTCGGCTTCTATGGGGCACATCCGTGATTTGCCGAAGAGCAAACTCGGCGTTGATGTTGACAACGATTTTGAGCCTGACTATATTACCATCTACGGAAAAGGCGATTTGCTGTCCAAACTGAAAAAAGAGGCGAAAGCGGCGGACAAAGTATTCCTTGCAACCGACTCGGACCGCGAAGGAGAGGCGATTTCCTGGCATCTTGCCACCGCCTTAAATCTGGGGGAAGAGAAAAAAGGCTACCGCGTAACCTTTAACGAAATTACCAAAACTGCTGTTCAAAACGCCATTAAAGCCCCTCGTGAGATTGACCAGGCTTTGGTTGATGCGCAGCAAGCGCGTCGTGTATTAGACCGTGTGGTCGGCTATAAAATCAGTCCGCTGTTGTGGAAAAAGGTCCGTAAAGGTCTTTCCGCCGGTCGGGTGCAGTCGGTTGCAACCCGTCTGATTTGTGACCGCGAAGACGAAATCGAGGCGTTTGTTCCCCAGGAATACTGGGAGCTGGTTGCCAAACTGTCCAACGGTAAGTCCCGTGGCAATTTCGAAGCAAAATTCCACGGTAAAAAAAGTAAGATGACCGTCCGTTCTCAGGCGGAAATGGATGGTATTCTGGCAGACTTAAAGGCCGCATCTTATGTGGTCGAGACTCTTAAGACCAGTGAAAAGAAAAAGTACGCTCAACCGCCCTTTATTACCAGCACTCTGCAACAGGAAGCATCTCGCAAATTGGGCTTTAACGCTAAGCGCACCATGGACGCCGCGCAGCAGTTATACGAGGGTATTGCGGTTGACGGTCGGGGTCAGGTCGGTTTGATTACTTATATGAGAACGGACTCCTTGCGCATTTCTCAGGAAGCGTTGGCATCTGCTCGGGATTATATCGGCATCCACTATGGAACGAGCAACCTGCCGGCCACTCCTAACGTTTATCGCAGCAAGAAATCAGCGCAGGATGCTCACGAAGCCATCCGCCCCTCGGATGTCACCATCACCCCTGATATGTTGAAGGCAACCGCTTCGGTTAAACCGGATTTGTATAAGATTTATAAGCTGATTTGGGAGCGTTTCGTTGCCAGCCAGATGGTTCCTGCTATTTACGAGGTCCAGACGGCGGACATCCGTGCAGGGGAGTATTTGTTTAAAGCCAGCGGTTCAAAAATTGTTTTTGCGGGCTATAGCGCCGTTTATGCCGAAAAGAAGGAAGACGACGAAGAACTGTCCAAAAAATTGTTGCCCGAAATGACCAAGGGTCAGGAACTGACCTTAAACGAACTGCTGCCCAGTCAGCACTTTACCCAGCCGCCCTCTCGCTATAGCGAAGCGGCGTTCATTCGTACCTTGGAAGAATTGGGCATTGGCCGACCCAGTACCTATGCACCGATTATTACTACCATCATTGCCCGCGGATATGTTGTCCGCAGCGAAAAGCTGTTGGCACCTACCGAGTTGGGGCGTTTGGTCAATAATATGATGTGCGAGTACTTCCCCGACATTGTAGACGTTGAGTTTACTGCAAGGATGGAAGAGGAACTGGACGAAGTTGAAAATGGTACTTTGGAATGGAAGGACATTCTGCGCCGTTTCTACGGGCCTTTCTCCGAAACCTTGTCGAAAGCGGAAAAGGAAGTAGAAAAAATCAAGATTCAGGACGAAGTAACCGATGTGATTTGCGAAAAATGCGGACGGAACATGGTGGTTAAAATCGGAAAGTTCGGAAAATTCTTGGCTTGTCCCGGATTCCCTGCCTGCCGCAACTCCAAACCCATAGCTGTTCCCGCCGCAGGAACCTGCCCCCTTTGCGGCAAAAACTTGTTGGTGAAAAAGACCAAGCGAAACAAGAAGTACTTTGGTTGTGAAGATAATCCCAATTGCGGATTTATGACCTGGGACGAACCGATGAACGAAACTTGTCCCGAATGCGGCAAGACGCTGTTGAAGAAACTGTCGGGTAAACCCCGTAAGATCGTTTGTTCCAACGAGGGTTGTGATTATGAACGCCCCTTAAAAGCCGCCAAGAAAAAAGAGGAAAACGAATGACTGTAACCGTTGTGGGTGCAGGCCTGGCAGGAAGCGAAGCGGCTTGGCAGTTGGCTGAGCGCGGTGTTTCCGTCCGTCTGTGCGAACAAAAACCAAAACAATATAGCCCTGCACACACCCGTCCTACTTTTGCCGAGCTGGTTTGCAGTAATTCCCTGCGTTCTGACCGCTTGGAGAACGGTGTGGGGCTTTTAAAGGCAGAAATGCGGAAGCTGAACGCTCTGATTATGCGGGCGGCGGATGCAACCCGTGTCCCTGCAGGGGGCGCCCTTGCCGTAGACCGTGACGCGTTTTCTCAAGCGGTGACTGACGCCATTTTAGGCCACCCCAATATCACCGTGGAGGAGGGCGAAATTACTGCCATTCCAGACGGTCCCTGCATCATTGCCAGCGGACCGTTGACCCAGGGAGCACTTTGGGACGAGATCGGCGCTTTTTTGGGGAGTGAATACCTCTATTTTTACGATGCGGTTGCGCCCATTGTACGGGAGGACACCATCGACTTTGAAAAGGCCTTTTGGGCGGCACGCTATGACCGCGGTGAAGCGGATTATATCAATTGCCCCATGTCCCGTGAGGAGTATCAGGCGTTTTACAAAGCACTGATTTCGGCAGAGTGTGCGCCTTTGCACCAGTTTGAGAAACAACTCCATTTTGAAGGTTGTATGCCTGTAGAAGAACTGGCTCGCCGTGGCGAGCAAACCCTGCTGTTCGGCCCCTTAAAACCCGTTGGATTAAAAGACCCTAAGACGGGGAAAGAACCTTATGGTGTGGTACAATTGCGCCAGGACAACGGTGAGGGCACGCTGTTTAACATTGTCGGTTTCCAGACCCATTTAAAGTTTGGGGAGCAAAAAAGGGTGTTCCGTATGATTCCCGGTTTGGAAAATGCCGAGTTTGAGCGGTACGGTGTGATGCACCGCAATACTTATATCCATTCGCCGACGCAAATGCGTCCTACATATCAGACCCAAAAACGTGAGGATTTGTTCTTTGCAGGGCAAATCACGGGCGTGGAAGGGTATGTGGAATCGGCGGCATCCGGTTTGGTAGCAGGAATCAACGCCGCACGCTTGGTTTTGGGGGAGGAGCCTTTGGTATTCCCGCAGGAGACGGCGCATGGCGCTATGGCGCATTACATCACCCAATGTGTGGCTAAGAACTTTCAGCCCATGAATATGACCTTTGGGTTGCTTCCTTCCTGGCCCGAACGGATTCGGGACAAGGCGGAGCGATACCGCAGGATCTCCAACCGTGCTTTACAAGTGTTAGATGCTTTTATAACCGAAAAAAGGATATAAAAAACCGACCCAGAGGGGTCGGTTTTCTTGTTATTCGGCTTTTGACTCGGCAATGACTTTCTCTGCAACATTGGGCGGTGCTTCCTGATACCGTTCAAAGGTCAGAGAGAACCTGCCGATCCCCTGTGTGATCGAGCGGAGGTCGGTGGCGTAGCGATGCATTTCTGCCATCGGTACTTCTGCCGTGATTTCCTGCAGACCGCTTTGGGTGTGTTCCATCCCCAAAACCTGACCGCGACGTTTGTTCAGGTCGCCGATGATGTCGCCCATATACTTTTCGGGTACGGTGACAACGGTACGACCGATGGGCTCCAGCAAAACGGGAGAAGCCTCTTCAAGACCTTTCTTGTATGCCAGACCTGCGGCAATCTTGAACGCCATTTCCGAAGAGTCAACGGGGTGGTAAGAGCCGTCCACCAGAGTGGCTTTTAAGCCGACAACGGGGTAACCTGCCAAAACACCCTTTTGGATGCATTCCAAAAGACCCTTTTCAACGGCGGGGAAGTAGTTTTTCGGAACCGAGCCGCCAAAGATTTTTTCTTCGAAAACAAAGTCGTCGGAACCGGAAGGCTCGAACTCAATCCAGACATGCCCGAATTGCCCGTGACCGCCCGATTGTTTCTTGTGTTTCCCTTCGACCTTGACTTTTTTCCGTAAGGTTTCCCGGTAAGCGACGCGGGGTTCCACCAGCTCCACTTCAACGCCGAATTTGGTCTTTAATTTACTGGTGATAACGTCCAAATGTTGTTCACCAACACCCGAAATCAGCATCTGCTTGGTTTCTTTATTGGTGAAGACCTTAAAGGACGGGTCTTCATCCATCAGTTTGGTCAGACCCGCGCTGATTTTTTCCTCGTCCCCCTTTGCCTTGGGGAGAATTGCCATAGACAGGACGGGAGAGGGGAATTCAATCTTGGGCAACGTCAGCACCCGTTTTTCAGAACAAAGGGTGTCGCCCGTTTTGGCACCGGGGAGTTTTCCGACAGCACCGATGTCACCTGCGGTTAACACAGGGGTATCCGTTTGCTTTTTACCGCAGAGGAAGAAAAGTTTTCCCATCTTGACCGGTTCACCCGTGCGGACATTCAAGACCGTTTGGTCGGCTTTTAAGGTGCCGGCATAGGCTTTAATAAAGGAGATTTTGCCCACATAGGGGTCGGCAATGGTTTTGAATACCAAACCTGCAAAGGGATCCTCTTCACGGCAGGGGAGCTCCTGTTCTTCGCCGCCGATATCGGCTTTGATCAGATTCCCTTCATCCGGCGAGGGTAAGTACTTAACGATGGCATCTAACAGGGTGAGGATGCCGACGTTTTCGGTTGCAGAGCCTGCGTAGACAGGGGTGACCGTACCGTCTTTGATACCGGCACGAAGGGCTTTTTTCAGTTCGTCGTCGGTAAAGGGTTCGTCATTAAAGAATTTTTCCATCAGCGCATCGTCGGTCGAGGCAACCGCTTCGTTTAACATATCCCGAATGGGGGACAGCTTTTCAATCAGGTGTGCAGGCGGTTCGCTGCGGACCAACTTGCCGTCCTGACGGACATGGGCGTGCATGTTGATAACATTGACATAGCCGATGAGTTTGCCGTCTTCCATCAGCGGGTATTCCAACGGAGCTACCGTTTTGCCGAACACTTGACGGAGTTGGTCTAAGACCTTTTCAAAATCGGCATGGTCGGCGTCCAGCTTATTGACAAAAAACGCTTTTGCAAGACCCAGTTCGGTTGCCCGGGCGTATGCCAGTTCAGTGCCTACCGAAACGCCGGACTTGCCTGAAACGACAATCAGTGCCGCGTCGGCAACACGAAGTGCCTCTAACTGTTCTCCCACAAAGTCGAAGTATCCGGGCGTGTCGATGATGTTGACCTTTGCCTCGTTCCATTCCAGCGGAGCAAGGGCAGTAGCGACCGAAACCTTACGGCGAATTTCTTCGGGGTCGTGGTCGGTGGTTGCCGTTCCGTCGGCGACCTTGCCCAGGCGGTCAATAACGCCGGCATTTAACAGCATTGCTTCTACCAGAGAGGTCTTTCCGGCGTGGCCATGCCCGATTAAGCATACATTGCGGATTTTATCGACAGAGTATTGTTGCATTGTTACGTCCCCCTTTTGGTTTTGAGATGCTAATGCGTCCCTTTGTTATACATTATAAACAATTATTTACATCAATGCAAGAACTTTTTTGTATAAATTGCAGAAAAGTAGTGGGAAAGCGCTAAAAAAACCCGTTGACGGAACGGGGAAAATATGATATAAAATAAGAAAGGATAAAACAATTTGAAGTGAGGCGAAAAAGATGTTAAAACGCGGTTTAGGATTGCTGTTGGCAATTACTTTCGTTTTAGGAGCACTCCCCGTTGGAGCGGCTTTTTCGGATGTCCCCGAAACCCTGACACAGGGCGAGGCCATCGAGGTACTGTCCGGGTTAGGTCTGATTGCAGGATATGACGAGGGCGGAAAGAAGCTTTTTAAGCCCGAGGGGCAGATTACCCGCGCAGAGTTCACGGCAATGCTGACCCGTGCACTGAAAATGGCACAGATCGGCGCAGTCGCCAAAACACCTTTTGATGATGTTGCGGATGACCATTGGGCGTCGGCGAATATTCGTGTTGCCTATGACATGGGCATCATTGCGGGGTACGATGCAAAAACCTTTGGTCCGGAGGATAACGTTACTTATGAGCAGGCTGTCAAGATGATGGTTTGTGCACTGGGGTTTGGCAATGTGGCACTTTCCCGCGGCGGGTACCCCACCGGGTACTTAAACGTGGCTTATGAAAAAAAGATTATGGACAAGATCAGCGGCGGTGGTTCCAAACCTGCAACTCGCGCTGATATTGCTCAGATGATTTATAATTCCTTTCATGTTGCCATCGCCATCGAAAACGGTATCAATCCTGACGGCACTCCCAATTACATCGTAGAGCGGGGCAGGACGTTACTGACCGAAAAGCTGGAACTGGATTATGAAGAAGGCCAGGTTACGGGTAACCGATTGACTCGTCTGGACGGAGCCGACGGGGTTTCCAAAAAAGGGTTTATCGAAATTGCTGGTGAACTGTATGCCGTCGACGACGCGTATGATACCGATGCTCTTTTGGGTCGTAATGTAGAGGTCTACTACAGTGTGGACGAAATTACCGGTACCAAAAAGGTTCAGTTCCTGCGCTTACCCAAGAAAGACAACGTTACCGTTACGATAAAACATGATGATATCGAAGAGGTTACTGATTCCGCTTTGACTTACACTACTGCTACGGGCGATACCGAGAAGTTAGAGTACTCCTCTTTGAAGGTGATCTACAATAAGAAATTTGCTCCCGGCAAACCCTCTGAGTTGCTGGACATCCGTACAGGCAGTGTGACCCTACTGGACGCAGACAATGACGATAACTTTGACGTCGCCTTTGTCAGCGAATATGAGGTAATCCACGTAAACAAAGTGGACACCGTAAATTATGTCGTCACCGACTACAACTCGGGCGACCGCATTACGATTAAGCCCGTAAACGAGCCGTCGGGCGACCGTCTGCTGTTGTATAAGGACGGTGCAGAAGTTCCCTTTAACACCATCCGTAACCACACCACCCTTTGCGTGTACGCGTCCAAGAACACGGAGGGCGACAAACTGACCGAAGTAGTGCTCGTTCAAAAGTCCGTTCGTGGCAAAATTGAAAAGATCAAGGGCGGCAAGTATACCATCGCAGGGAAAGAGTACGGTACTTCTTACTATTTAAATGATACCCTGTCTTTGGGGCAGGAATCTACCTTCTATCTGGATGCCGACGGTAATATCGTAGACATCACTGCAGTTGCCTTGGCGGGTGCTAAGCTGTACGGTTATTTGGTTGACGTAAGAATGAACGAAAACACCGAAACACTGACCTTGCGCCTGATTCCCGCAGGGGAGGAGACGATAGAGTCCTACGAATGTGCGGAAATGACCGTCTTGGACGGTGTACAGGAAAAAGACCATAGCTTGATTCGTACCCGGCTGGCGGCCGCCGCGCAGGAGACCAATAAAGACCCCGACGCACGGAACGCCGAGTACTCTCAGTTGATCATGTACGGCGTTTCCAAGGACAAAGTAAACGCCATCAACACGTTGATCGAAAGCGGGGCAGAAACACCAACCACGAACTTAACTCCTTTCAGCACATTGGGTGAATACACGGGTAACTACCTGGCGTCGAAGAAAAAGTTTGACTTTAACTCGGGTATTACAGTAGGCTCTGCAACCAAGATTTTTGTTGTTCCCTCTGACCGTAAACAATTCTCCGAATACACCAGTACCCTGAATTTGAAAGATGGAAAAGAATACACCGTCGAGGCCTTTGAAAAGAGCACGGTAGGCGTTGCGGGAGCCATCGTTATTTACGGCGGTGCATCCATCGATGAAATTGCCGTTGATGCGCCGCTCTATCTGGTTACCGCCGAACTGGAAAGCATGGTTAACGAAGACGAAGAAAGCATCTTGCGTATCCCCGTACTGGATGTCCAAACGGGTGCTGAGACAGTCTTTGACGCCAGCGCAGAAGACACGGTCGCCGCTGCTTTGGAAAAAGGCGACGTCATCCGTTTTGCCACCGATTCTGAGGGTGCGATCCGTACCAACAAGCTGGAGTTGCTCTTTAGTCCGGACGGCGAATTGCCGCCGTTAGGGGAACGCGAGCGGGAAGACACTTCTGCCTTTAAAGTTCGTTACGGTACGATGTACAGTACCGATACCTCGGGCAAACAGTTCCTGTTCACCCATATCTTCCCCGACGAAGGCTCTTCCGCGGACGCCCGTGACTTATACTCCTACAGTGACGCCAAGATTTTTGTATATGACACCACAGCTGAAAAGGAAGCCGACCGCATCATCAGGCATGACACCGCTGCCAGCAACATCGCATATGCACAGACAATCCACCAAGTTCCTGCAGGAACCCGCCCGTCTACCACATTCCTGCATATTTCTTCTAATAAAGTTAAGTTTATTTACATCGTCCGCTGAACCAAAGACAGACGCCGCCCCCCGTGGGGCGGCATTTTTTTGCAAAAAACTATTGACAAGGGCGGAAGAAAGTGGTATAAATATAACAGTTAGCACTCTCGGTCTTAGAGTGCTAAAACAAAAAAGAGGGGGAAGCAAAATGGATCTCAGTCTGCGGAAACAACAGATTTTAAAATTGATCATTGATGATTATATCCATTATGCCGAACCCATTGGGTCCAAAACCCTTCTCTCAAGGCATGACATTGGGGTAAGTTCGGCCACCATCCGTAACGAGATGGCAGAGTTGGAGAATTTGGGCTTTTTGGAACAGCCTCACACCTCGGCAGGTCGGGCGCCTACCCACAAAGGGTATCGGTTTTATGTGGATTCCCTGATGCACCGACCGATGCTGACTGCCTCTGAAGCAGAACGGTTTGCCGCTGTATTAAACGAAAAGATCACGAATCATGATCGATTGGTCGAACGGCTTTCCTCGGCGCTGTCCGATTTGACGGGGTACACCGTTGCGGTGCTAAGACCCGAAATCAAAAAAGCGTACCTGCGGCATATTGAACTGTTACCCATTGATATGCAAAATGTGGTCATCGTCATTGTCACGGGCGAGGGGATCGTGAAAAACAAACTGATCCGCATGGATGTAGCGGTGCAACCCCAATTTATTTATCGGCTTTCCCGGGTGTTGCAAGAACGGTTGATCGGTCTTTCTATGGCGGAAATCAGCCTGTCCAAACTGGACGAAATCCGCGCAGTGATGTCCACCAACCACAGCGTCCTTGCCCCCGTATTGGGTTTTATCAGTGAGGTATTCGAGCATGAGGACGAGCGGGACGTGTTTTTAGAGGGCGCGTCCAACCTGTTCCGCTTTCCTGAGTATCAGGACCTGGCGCGGATGCAGTCTTTTTATCGGTTTTTAGAAAGCAAACGGGGTATTTTGGCGTTTTTAACCGAAAACGCGCCTCGTATCCGCATCTCCATCGGTGCGGAAAACGGTTATGATGAACTGCGGGACTGCAGTACGGTAACGGGTACTTACCGCCTGGGATCCCTATCCGCAGGACGGCTCGCCGTTATCGGACCTACGAGAATGGATTACTCGAAAGTAGTCGGGTTGGTTGACTATATGACTCGGCGGCTTTCTACAATATTAGACAGAGAGGAAGAGAGTAATGAGTACGAAACCCGAGACCTCGCCCGATACTACTGAGGAAGTTTCCGAAGAAACTCCTGAAGTAAACGAGTTTGAAGTCAAATATCAGGAAACGCTGGACCGTTTGCTTCGCACCACTGCGGAGTATGACAATTTCCGCAAACGTTCGGTCAAAGAAAAAGAAGCAATGTACCAAAACGCGCAAGCCGCTTTTGCGGAAAAGATTCTGCCTGTTTTGGACAACTTTGACCGTGCCATCGCCGCGTGTGAGGACAAAGAAGACAGTTTCTTCAAGGGCGTGGAAATGGTCCATAAACAGTTTGTCGAAATCCTAACGACTTTGGGGGTTACCCCCATTCCCACCGTTGGCGAAACCTTCGACCCAGAACTCCACTACGCCGTTGCCCACGAAGAAAGAGACGACTATGGAGAGAACGAGATTATCGAGGAGTTCGCCCGCGGCTATAAATTAAAAGAGCAAGTCATTCGACCCGCAATGGTCAAAGTAGCTAATTAATGGAAGGAGAAATAAAAATGGCAAAAATTATTGGTATTGACTTAGGAACCACCAACTCCTGCGTTGCAGTATTGGAAGGCGGCGAAGCCACCGTTATCGCAAACGCAGAGGGTGCAAGAACCACCCCCTCGGTCGTTGCTTTCACCAAAGCAGGCGAACGTCTGGTCGGTACGGTTGCAAAGCGTCAGAGCATCACCAACCCCGACCGCACCATTATTTCCATCAAACGTGATATGGGTAGCGACAAGCGTGTTGCCATCGACGATAAGGCTTACACCCCTCAGGAAATTTCCCCAATGATCCTGCAGAAATTAAAGGCAGACGCCGAATCCTACCTGGGCGAAACCGTTTCTCAGGCGGTTATCACCGTTCCTGCATACTTCTCTGACGCTCAGCGTCAGGCAACCAAGGATGCAGGCAAGATCGCAGGGCTGGAAGTTCTGCGTATTATCAATGAGCCTACTGCTGCTGCATTGGCTTACGGTCTGGACAAAGACACCGACCAAAAGATTATGGTTTACGACCTGGGCGGCGGCACCTTCGACGTTTCTATTCTGGAAATCGGCGACGGCGTTTTCGAAGTACTGGCTACCTCGGGTAACAACCGTTTGGGAGGTGACGACTTCGACGAACGCATCATCCGCTATCTGGCAGACGAATTCAAAAAAGAACACGGCGTTGACCTGACTGCCGACAAGATGGCGCTTCAGCGCTTAAAGGATGCCGCAGAAAAAGCGAAGATCGAACTGTCGGGCATCATGTCTGCGAACATCAACCTGCCCTTTATTGCGGCAGACGCCAATGGCCCCAAGCACTTGGATATTACTCTGACCCGTGCGAAGTTCAACGAACTGACTGCGGACCTGGTTGAAAAGACCTTGGTTTCTGTCAAGAATGCGCTGTCCGACTCGGGTCTGTCTGCAGGGGAAATCGATAAAGTTATCATGGTCGGCGGTTCCAGCCGTATCCCTGCGGTTTCCGAAGCCGTTAAAAACCTGATCGGTCAGGAACCCCACAAGGGCATTAACCCGGACGAATGTGTTGCTGTCGGCGCTGCCATTCAGGCAGGCGTTTTGGGCGGCGAAGTCAAAGACTTACTGCTCTTGGACGTTACCCCCCTGTCTTTGGGTATCGAGACCCTGGGTGGCGTTTGCACCCGTTTGATCGAGCGTAACACCACCATCCCCACCAAGAAGAGTCAGGTGTTCTCTACCGCCGCTGACAGTCAGACCTCTGTAGACATTCACGTTCTGCAGGGCGAGCGGGAAATGGCACAGGACAACAAGACCTTGGGTCGCTTCCAGTTGACCGGTATTGCGCCCGCACCTCGCGGCGTACCTCAAATCGAAGTTACCTTCGATATCGATGCCAACGGCATTGTTCACGTTTCTGCAAAAGACCTGGGCACCGGTAATGAACAGAAGATTACTATTACGGCTTCCACCAACTTAAACGACGAGGAAATCGATCGCGCCGTTAAAGAGGCAGAACAGTTTGCCGCAGAAGACAAGAAGAAGAAAGAATCCATCGAGGTCCGTAACCAGGCTGACCAGCTGGTTTATCAGTCTGAAAAGGCATTGACCGACCTGGGTGACAAGGTGGACGCCGCTGACCGCGATGCTGTTACCGCCGAAATCGAAAAGGTCAAGAAGGCACTGGAAGGTACTGATACCGAAGCCATTAAGACCGCCAGCGAAGCCCTGTCTCAGAAGTTCTACGAAATTTCTGCAAAGGTTTACCAGAACGCCGCTCCCCAGGACGGTGCTCAGGGCGGCGCAAACGCTGACGGAACCTATCAGGCAGACTACACCGTTGATGAGGATCAACAGAACTAACTGACCGGAGGGAACCACCTTGGCAGAGAAACGCGATTATTACGAAGTCCTCGGTGTTGCCAAATCGGCCACCGAGGATGAACTCAAAAAAGCATACCGCAAGGTTGCCCAAAAGGATCACCCGGATATGAATCCCGGCGACAAAGAAGCGGAAGAAAAGTTCAAAGAAGCGCAAGAAGCCTATGACGTCCTTTCCAACAGCGAAAAACGTCAGCGTTATGACCAGTTCGGCCACGCAGGGGTTGATCCTTCGGCAGGGGGCGGCTATAACCCCTATGGTGCAGGGTTTGGCGGAGCAGGCTTCGACATGGGCGATATTTTCGAAAGTTTCTTCGGCGGTGGATTTGGCGGCGGCGGAAATGCCCGTCGCAGAAATGCACCCCAAAAGGGTCGCGACCTACGCTATCAGATTGAGCTGGGGTTTTTGGATGCTGTTTTCGGCATCTCCCGCGAAATCAATATCACCCGTAAGGAACGCTGTGAAAGTTGTTCGGGAAGCGGCGCAAAAAAAGGAACCAGCCCCGTCACCTGTACTACCTGCGGCGGTTCTGGCTCGGTTCGTGTACAGCAAAACACAGGATTCATGAGTTTTGCTACCACCCGCCCTTGTACGGTTTGTAACGGAACGGGTAAAATCATTAAGGAACCTTGCGCTGATTGTCACGGTACCGGCTCGGTCCGCAAAAACCGCAAGATTAACGTAAAGATTCCTGCAGGTATCGACGATGGGCAGACCATCTCTCTCCGTGGTGAAGGCGAAAACGGTGTGAATGGCGGCCCCAACGGTGATTTGTATATCACTGTTCGTGTCAAGCCCCATCCCATTTTCGAGCGCCATGACAGTGATATTCTTTGTGAAGTCCCCATCACCTTCACCCAAGCGGCATTGGGTGCTACCGTCAAGGTTCCTACCGTGGACGGCGAGGAATCCCTCGAAATCCCCGAAGGCACCGCAACGGGTACCGTCTTTACTTTAAAAGGTAAGGGCGTTCCCCAAATCAACCGCCGTGGTCGGGGCAATGCATACATCAAAGTTACTGTAGACGTACCGCGAGGGCTGAATGCCAAGCAGAAGGATCTGCTTCGCCAGTTCTCCGATTCGTTGGGCGACAAGCACCACGAAAAATGTAAGTCCTTTTTCGATGCGGTGAAAAAAGCATTCAAGAAATGAAAAAAGCCACCCTTTCGGGTGGCTTTTTTAGTTGCTTAGCGGTCTTTTAAGAACTCGTTAATGCGGGCAATCAGCGCATCAGCATCTACACCGTGAACGGCGCAGGCGTCAGCAACGCTTTCGCTGGTTGCAGAGGGGCAACCCAGACAGTGCATTCCAATCTCCAAAAAGAAAGGTGCGGTACCGGGGTCTAACTGCAGCACTTCGGCAACGATCATATCCTTGTTGATCTGCTTCATCACTATACACTCCTTTCTGTCAGTTGTTGCGGCGCAGGTCCTTCCCATAAAAGGGGAGAAGGGTGTACGCGCCGCTTATGCGAGAGGCAACGCGAGGTGAATACGCGTTTGCCAGGTCGTTGATGTTTAGGTTGCTGCTGATAACCGTTTTTTTCTTATTATTAATACGGGTATTAATAATGTAGAAAATGAGTGCGGACGAGTATTCGGTGACATACTCGGTGCCCAGGTCGTCCAGAATCAAAAGGTCGACTTCCTCCAGCAACGGAAGCAGTTCTTCCATTTCGGAGGGGGCGGTGCGCAAAAGCTCAAACGCCGAGTAGTAAAGAACGGAATGCCCGTTTTTCATCACCCGCTCGGCAATGGCACTGCAAAGATAGGTTTTGCCCAACCCTGCCGAGCCGTAAAGGTAGAGGTTTTCATCATCCCTCTTTTTGACGTTCTTGGCGAAATCTTTGCAGATTTCTACAACCTCTTTGTAGTAATTGCGTAGAGATCTTCCCAGTTTGGGATCATGCTCGTCCGAAAAAAGGTCGAAGTTACAGTTCTTAAAGGTTTGGGTTTCGCAAAGGGTACCGATGCCCGAAGCATTTAACATAGCGCGGGTTAAGGCGCGTTCATAGCATTTGCAGTTCTTGCCCTTGATACTCCCGGTATCACTACATTCCTTGCAATAGGGTTTGTAATCGGTGGCGGTTTTGACCATGCCCACCGACTTTAAAAGGCAGTCCCGCTTTTGGCGAAGAGCGTCCAGCTCCGCTTGCGCTTCTTCTGCGCCGCGGTTTAAGGCCATTTTTTGTACTAAATTCAAAGAAGCCAGCCGTAGTTGTTGGTCCACCTCTTCTAATTCGGGGCAACGCTGATATGCAAAAGAAAGGGCTTTTTGATGGTCCCTTCGCGCTCGTTCACGGTGAGCCTCCAGCTCTTCCCGTGCGGCGCGGCGAATATCATTGGTCAGACTCAATGCGGTCGCCTCCTTCCTTCTTGCGGCGGCGTTTTAAAGCACCTGCTTCTACATCGCTGAAGTCTTGATGTTCATCTTGATAGTTAATAAAACGATTGGGTTTGGAACGGCCCACCGTCTTTTTCTTGCCCAGACGATCGATGTCGGACGGATGGTACACCCGTGCCTCGTGCCAGTTCTTTAAAATCTTCTCCATGTACGGAAAGGCAAGCTTCCCCGTATTTAATACCGTCTGCTCATAGGCGATGCGGAGCATTTCCATGCTCATTTTGTATTCGTTGGTCCAGCGCAGGATATATTCCTGCTCCAAAGCGGTCAGACGGCGGGAACCCACCTGGGTCAACTTGCGGAATTGGTAGAATAGCTGCTCGGTCTCTTCCAGTTCCTTTAAGTGTTGTTCTGCTTTTTCAATGGTGTCGATGCCACTGCGGTGCCATTCGATGGCAACCCGTTCCACATAACTCATACTCTGTTTCTTTCGGGCAACCGCCAGATTGAAAATGACCATAATAACTTCGGGCGCAAGACCCAGCCAGTCTACAACGCCGTAGAGCAGTTCGCAGTCTTTTGGGGTCAATGGTTTGCCTAATTGGCATTGGGCAAAGTCAAAAAGCTCTTGTAGTTTGGAGTCTGCTGAAACGGCAGAAGCAATCTCTTTACTTTTATATATGGGTTTTTGCGGGGCTTCTTTTTCGGAAGGCTGAAGCAAGGTAACGCGCACACTTGCGTCTTCCTTTTCGGTTTTTAACAGTCCTACCGATTCCCAATAAGAAAAAGCTTGGGTAATGTCCGATTCCAAAAGACCCAACTGCTCGGCAAGATCCTCGCAGGAGGCTTCGATACCGAACTGGGACAATCGGAGGGCGTACAGATATACTTTTACAAATACAGGATTGGCTTTTGCAAGGTAACAGTCAATAACCGAAACGGGCAAAACCAACACCTGAGGGTGAAGCTGTGATATGATATTGTATGTAGACATTTTGGTTACTCCTTACGGGAATTACGTCTAGTTTACCACATTTTTTTGTGCTTTTCAACTATTTTTAAATTTTTGAGAAAAAAGTTGAAAAAAAGGGTTGACAAAGGTGGAAAAGGTTTGTTATAATAGCACTTGCCGCTGACGAAGCGGGCGATCCTTGAAAACTAAACAGCACAAAGGTTCACGTTAATTTTAAGAGTAATACTCGCACAGTGATAACAAGATCATTGAGCAGACAAACACTATGAACTTGAGCCGTTTCTGAGGAAATGGTTTAATATTTTTATAGAGAGTTTGATCCTGGCTCAGGATGAACGCTGGCGGCGTGCTTAACACATGCAAGTCGAACGAAGCCAAACAGACAATCCCTTCGGGGTGCGACTGTGGACGCTTAGTGGCGGACGGGTGAGTAACGCGTGAGTAACCTGCCTCAGAGAGGGGGATAACACACCGAAAGGTGTGCTAATACCGCATGACATGTACGAACCGCATGGTTTGTACATCAAAGGAGTAATCCGCTCTGAGATGGACTCGCGTCTGATTAGATAGTTGGTGAGGTAACGGCTCACCAAGTCGACGATCAGTAGCCGAACTGAGAGGTTGATCGGCCACATTGGGACTGAGACACGGCCCAGACTCCTACGGGAGGCAGCAGTGGGGAATATTGCGCAATGGGGGAAACCCTGACGCAGCAACGCCGCGTGAAGGATGAAGG
>JAZOOX010000032.1:0-18454 GCA_045655245.1 Clostridia bacterium
ACGGACAGCAGTGAAGTCTACGTTGTCCAGGGGTTTGTTGTTGAGGATTTCGGCAACCGTTCTTAAACCGGCTTCCATAACACCGCCGGTAGCACCGAAGATAACAGCCGCGCCGCTGGCTTCGCCGCAGGGGTTGTCAAAGTTGGTGTCAGGCAGTTTTGCAAACTGGATACCCGACTGTTTGATCATACGGGCCAGCTCGCGGGTGGTGATGGAATAGTCAACGTCTTCCATCATTTCTTCACGGTCGACCTCGAACTTCTTGGCAACGCAGGGCATTACCGATACAACAACCATCTTCTTGGGGTCGATGCCTTCTTTTTCAGCGTAGTAGCTCTTTAAGACGGCGCCGAACATCATTTGGGGAGATTTAGCAGAAGACAGGTTGTCTAAGAAGTCGGGGTAGAAGTGTTCGCAGAACTTAACCCAACCGGGAGAGCAGGAAGTGATGAGGGGCAGTTTGCCACCGTTCTTGATACGGTTTAACAGCTCGGTGCCCTCTTCCATGATGGTGATGTCGGCACCGGTGTTGGTGTCGAATACGCGGTCAAAGCCCATCAGGCGCAGAGCGCTGACCATTTTGCCGGTAACGGGGGTGCCGATCTCCATACCAAATTCTTCGCCCAGTGCGGCACGGACTGCGGGAGCGGTCTGGACCACAACGAACTTGTCGGGGTCTGCAATGGCATCCCAAACGGGTTTGATGGAGTCTTTTTCGTACAGAGCGCCAACGGGGCAGGCAGTGATACACTGACCACAGTTGGTGCAGGCAACGTTTGCCAAAGATTCGTTGAATGCACAGGCAATGCTGGTGTTAAAGCCACGCTCGGTAGCGTCGATAACGCCAACGGTCTGGACATTTTTACAGGTGCTGATGCAACGACGGCAGAGTACGCATTTGCTGTTGTCACGGACGATGGATTTGGACAGATCGTCGATGGCAGGGATATCGTTCTGACCTTCGTAGCGGATTTCGGTAACGCCTAAGTCGTCAGCCAGTTTCTGCAGTTCGCAGTTTTGGTTACGGACGCAGGTAAGGCAGGTGCGGTTGTGGTTGGACAGGATCAGTTCCAGGTTAACCTTTCTTGCATCACGGACTTTTTTGGTGTTGGTCATTACCTCGAGGCCTTCGGACACGGGGTATACACAGGCTGCCTGCAAAGCACGGCCGCC
This sequence comes from Clostridia bacterium, assembly GCA_045655245.1. GTDB lineage: Bacteria > Bacillota > Clostridia > RGIG8785 > RGIG8785 > RGIG8785. Next base: position 1,174 of record JAZOOX010000032.1, read on the forward strand.
CTTGATTTCAACAACGCACATGCGGCAGGCACCGATTTCGTTTACGTCTTTAAGATAGCAAAGAGTAGGAATATCGATGTTGGCCTGACGGGCTGCTTCTAACACGGTATAATCGGACGGTACCTGAATTTTCTGACCGTCAATCGTAATGTTTACCATTTCCATTGTTTCGCCCTCCTTATACTAATTCGACGGCGTGGAACTTCTTACATGCATCCTTACATGCGCCGCACTTGATACATTTTTCATTGTCAATGACAAAGGGAGATTTGATCTCGCCGCTGATTGCGTTGACAGGACAAGCTCTCGAACAGAGCGAGCAGCCGACGCACTTGTCGGGGTTGATCTTGTAGGACAGCAGTGCCTTACATACGCCTGCAGGACACTTCTTGTCTACGATATGAGCAACGTACTCGTCACGGAAGTAACGCAGGGTGCTCAGTACGGGGTTGGGAGCAGTCTGGCCCAAGCCGCAGAATGCAGTTTGCTTGATGCTGTTGCACAGTTCTTCCAAACGGTCCAGGTCTTCCATTTCGCCGCGACCGTCGGTGATCTTTTCCAAGATCTCCAGCAGGCGCTTGGTACCGATGCGGCAGGGAGAACACTTACCGCAGGACTCGTCAACGGTGAATTCCAGGAAGAACTTGGCGATGTCAACCATACAGGTATCTTCGTCCATAACGATCAGACCGCCCGAACCCATCATAGAACCGATGCTGATCAGGGAGTCGTAGTCGATCTGGGTATCGATCAGAGAAGCAGGGATACAGCCGCCGGAAGGACCGCCGGTCTGTGCAGCCTTGAACTTCTTGCCGCCGGGGATACCGCCGCCGATTTCTTCGACGATTTCACGCAGGGTAGTACCCATGGGAACTTCGACCAGACCGGTGTTATTGATCTTACCGCCCAGTGCGAATACTTTGGTACCTTTACTCTTTTCAGTACCGATACCCTGGAACCACTCGACGCCGTTTAAGATGATTTGGGGGATGTTGGCGTAGGTTTCAACGTTGTTTAAGATAGTAGGTTTGCCAAACAGACCTTTAACAGCCGGGAAAGGCGGACGGGAGCGGGGTTCACCGCGGTGGCCTTCGATGGAGGTCATCAGAGCGGTTTCTTCACCGCAGACGAATGCGCCTGCGCCCAAACGCAGGTCGATATCGAAGTCAAAGCCAGTGCCAAAGATGTTCTTGCCCAACAGACCGTATTCACGGGCCTGGTCAATGGCGATCCGCAGACGGTCTACGGCGATGGGGTACTCGGCACGGATATAGATATAACCCTGGTTTGCACCGATGGCATAACCTGCAATGGCCATTGCTTCCAGTACAACGTGGGGGTCGCCTTCTAAAACGCTACGGTCCATGAACGCACCCGGGTCACCTTCGTCGGCGTTACAACCGACATACTTCTGACCCTTGGGCTGTTTTGCGGCGAATTCCCACTTCATACCGGTGGGGAAGCCTGCGCCGCCACGACCGCGGAGGCCGGATTTTTTCATCATGTCAATTACTTCTTCGGGGGTCATTTCGGTCAGGACCTTACCCAAAGCGCGGTAACCGTCGAATGCGATATACTCGTCAATGCTTTCGGGGTTGATGACACCGCAGTTGCGCAGGGTGATACGCATCTGCTTCTTATAGAAGTCTACCTCGTTTAAGGATTTAATATTATCGTCATCGTGAATGGTTTCTTCGTACAGTAAACGCTGAACGATACGGCCCTTTAACAGGTGTTCTTCAACGATCTCGGCAACGTCTTCAATCGCAACACGGCTGTAAAAAGCGCCTTCGGGGTAAACGATAACAACCGGACCCAAAGCACAAAGACCGAAACAACCGGTACGAACCACCTTGATCTCGTTTTCCAGTCCTTTTTCCTGAATCTGTTTTTCAAACTCGTTCAGGATTTTCGGGGAATCGGAAGAGGTACAGCCGGTTCCGCCGCAAACCAATACGTGGGATCTGTAAATATTCATTGTCCGTCCTCCTATTATTTTTCAACTGCACCAATCGTCAGTTCATTAACAACCTTTTTATTTGTCAAATGCTCTACGACAACCCGTGCCGCTTTTTCTTCGTCCATTTTAACGTAAGTGACCTTTTCTTCGCCGGGAACGTAAACTTCCACGATGGGCTCCAGGCGGCACATACCGATACAACCGGTCTGGGTTACCTGAACGTTGGTCAGACCCCGTTTTGCGATTTCGGAAACGAATGCATTTAAAACGGGTCTTGCACCTGCGGCGATACCGCAAGTCGCCATACCGACAACAACGCGGATTCCGTCTGCCTGCTCGGTACGCATATTGACCTGGCTCAGCGCTCTTTCGCGGATGGCTTTCAATTCTTCTAAACTTTTCATATTAAACCTCCCATTTTTATAATCAATTTAATGTCGACAAGTTAAGCCCTTCACGGATGAAGGCATCCATCCAGAGCAATACATCGGGCAAGTTTAACGGAACTTCCCGACCCAGTTCTTCACGGATGGCGCGGGTATCGAACACAAACCGATTTTGATCGGTTGTATGGGTATAACAAAAATCTATCTCGGGGGAACCGGAGACCAAGGTGGTCATGGTTTCTGCCATATCACCCAAGGGTGCACGGTCGATGTGATCCTTTTGAAAAACAGCGGTGACGACCGTTCCCACCCCCTCTTCGGAGGTGATATCGAAGGCCCCTTCACACTGGAGTGCCGCCGCTTCGAACAGCGGGATACCCATCCCCACTTTGCGGGTGGTGCGAGTGGTGGTAAAGGGGTCACGGACACGGGCCAAAAATTCTTTTGACATGCCGCATCCGTTGTCCGAGATGACGATGCTTAAACGGTTTTCCTGCACGCTTTCGGTGACGTCAATACCGATCAGCGTTGCACCGGCTTTCACCGAGTTTTTGACGATATCCAGAATGTGCAACGAAAGCTCTTTCACAAGGCACCTCCACGGCAGTAGTCAAAAACAGAAGAAAGTTCACACGGCAACAGTGCCGGCGGACTGACCAGCGATTCCAAACGATGGGCGTCTGAGTTGCGCAAGGTCGCGTACTTGGAAAGTGCGGGACGGGCGGCAAGGTAGGCGTCCAGGTCCTCGGTCATCCGCGAGACTTCGATACAGGTAACGGGAAGCTCGGGCGGGATAAAGCCAAGGTTGGTCAGAATGCTGTAAGAGTGTCGGTCTACATGGGCGGGGATTGCCACGCCCCCCACCGACAATACCAAATCGAACAGTTGGTCAACCGACAAACCGGTGGGTGAAATCAAAAGTTTCTTTTCGTAGCCCAAAATGCGGTCCTCATCGTCAAAATACACCTGTTGGCCAAAGATATCCGCGCGGTTTTCGATTGCAGGCAAGGCATCATAAACGGCGGCGGAGACGGTTTTGGCGGCATCCAGGTCGGGAAACAGGGTCAGAACGTGAATTTCCTCGGCAGTTTCGACTTCCATGGCAGGAATGACGGTGATGCCCACCCGTTTTGCCGCGGCGGTGACTGCCTCGACATTGCCGATGGTGTTATGGTCACTGACGGCAATTGCCTGAAGCTCCATCAGCTGACACATATTGACGATGTTACACGGGGTCATTTCGTTGTCGCCGCAAGGGGACAAGGCTGAATGAATGTGGAAATCGTAGGGAATCATAAACCTGCAACTTCCGCAATTTGCTTTGCAATTTCGAAACCGGGCAGGGAGGAACGAAGAATGTTAATCCCCTGGGCGTCGGCTTTTTCTAAAACTGCGGGGTCGGGGGTGACCGATTCGGCAAGGATGATGCAGGCTACGTTCGAAAGGGAAGCAACGGCAACGATGTTGACGTTACTCATAACGGTGATCCAGGCATCTCCTTCCATGGCACGGCCCATTACCCAGCTGAGCAAATCGCCGATATAGCAACCTGTTACGTCCAGGGACAGGTCCCCCTCTTTGGTAAGACATTCCAGGTGAAGTTTGTTTGCCAGCTCAGATACTTTCATCGCAGCGCCCTCCTTTTAACGGTCCAGATCCATCAGTTTGGTAGCAATCTGCTGGATCTGCTCACGCATTTTGAAGATACAGTCGTTTTCTTTCCCGAAACCCAATGCCACATCTTCGGCAAGGGCACGGCAGGAAGGTGCTCCGCAGGAGCCGCAGTCCAGTTTGGGCATCTCGGCATAGATGCGGTCGACTTCCTCCATTTTTGCCATTGCTTCGGAGAGGCTGTCCCCGAACTTGATGATCGGCTCGTACTCGATTCCTTTTTCCCAGCGCATTGCCGCCAGTTCCTCTGCCGTGGGAGCAGGAAGGTCTGGAGCGGTCACGGGGAGATTGTCCATGCGGTTGCCGCAGACAAAGGAGTTGATGACGTTGAGTGCGCCGCCGACGCACCCGCCGGGGCAGGCGCAAAGTTCGGCAAACTCGATCTCGGACAGTTTTTCGTCTTCGATTTCGTTTAAGATGTTAATAACGTTATTGATGCCGTCGACTGCGATGCAGTCCTGACGGCGGATGGCGTCGCTTTCGCCGCCGTTTTTGCCCCACAAAACCCCCAGGGTGGTTGCCGTGCTTAAGGGTTCGACCGCGGGGAGGGTTTTCATCACCCGAACCAAGTCGCCGTAGATGTCTTTGACGGCGATGGCGCCGCTGACCTGAGAACGGTCCAAAGACAGGGACGATTTGATGGCGGTCATTTTGGCAGGGCAGGGTGTGATAAAGAAGATGCCGATTTCGGCATCGGAAAGGCCTGTTTTTTCCCGCGCGATGCGTCGTGCTTCGCGGGCGGCAATTTCCATAGGTGATAATAAATCGACGATATTTCCGATGAGGTTGGGGTAACGGACTTTAATCAAACGGACCACGGCGGGACAAGCCGAACTGATCAAAGGACGAGGCAGATCCTTGCCCTCCTCCATCAGTTTGCGGGTTGCGGCGGTAACATACTCCGCCCCCCGTGCAACTTCATACACGTCGTCGAAGCCCAAATGCTTAAACGCGGTCAGGATGCAGTTGACGTCGGTATTGCGTTTGAACTGTCCGTACAGAGACGGAGCAGGCATTGCCACGTTATAACGAAACCGGTTGAGCATTTCCAACGAGTCGGTCACCGCCTTTTTGGCGTGATAGGGACAGACGCGGATACACTCGCCGCAGTCAATGCAACGTTCTTTGATGATCTTTGCTTTTCCGTTGCGGACGCGAATCGCTTCGGTGGGGCAATGTTTGATGCAGTTGGTACAACCGTGGCAGGTTTCTTTGTCCAACGTTACGGAATGAAAATACTTCATGATACTCCTTAAAGGTTAATATACAAAGTAACCGTAGTTCCTTTTCCCACAACCGTTTGAATTTGAAAATCGTCGGTGTATTTTTTAATATTCGGCAAACCCATTCCTGCGCCGAAGCCCATTTCCCGAATCTGGTCGGTGGCGGTGGAGAAGCCCTCCTGCATTGCCGCGTCGATGTCGGGGATACCCGGGCCGTGATCGGAGAAGGTGATGGTGATTCGGTCATCTGCGATTTCCGCCTCGCAACTGCCGCCGCCGCCGTGGATTACCGTATTGATTTCCGCCTCGTACATGGCGATCGAAACCCGTCGGATCACGTCAGCGGGGATGCCCAGCTTTTTCAACAGAACCTTGAAGTCACTGGAAGCGGTACCGGCAACCGAAAAATCTTTGCCGTCAATGTCATACGTTCTGCGCATGGTCGGTTACCCCCAGGCCCTTTGCGTACAGTCTCCCGCAAGTGGCATACATCAGGCATTCGGTCGTTAAGACGACGATGCCCTTTTCCCGTGCGAGTTCGATAATCTCGTCGGTCGGGTCTTTGCCGCGCACAAAACAGATTGCCGGAATATCCATCATTTCTGCTGTTCGAACAACTTGTGCATTCACCAAACCGGTTAAAAGCAACGAGCGGTCTTTGACAAAGGCCAAAACGTCGCTTAAAAGGTCGCTTCCAAAGGCGGTGCTGATGTCAATGCGGGAGAGCTGTTCGTCACTTTCTCCCGTAGCCGCCGTAGCGCAGAGTGTTGCCTTAATTTCGGATAGCAGCATAAGGATCCCTCACTTAGTCCATATACTTTGCAAGAACGTCGTCAACGTCCTTTTCGGTCAGGCGGCCGTAAACGTCTTCACCAACGGTGAATACGGGAGCCAGACCGCAGGCACCGATACAACGGGTAGCCTCGATCGAGAACTTGCCGTCGGGGGTACATTCGCCCACGTCAATGCCCAGTTTTTCTTTGATGCGGTCTAAGATTTTGCCCGAGCCCTTAACGTAGCAGGCGGTACCCAGGCATACGCCGATGTGGTACTTGCCCCGGGGATTTAAGGAGAAACGGGTATAGAACGTAACAACGCCGTAGATTTCAGACAGGGGGATGTGCAATTCGTCCGAGATCATTTGCTGAACTTCCAGAGGAAGATAGCCGTAGATTTCCTGTGCTTCGTGCAGAACGGGAATCAATGCGCCCTCTTCGTGGGCGTGCTTGGCGATAACCGCAAGCAGCTTCTCTTTCTGTTCGGGAGTGCCGTTAAAAGGGATTTTTTGTGCAACTGCCATTGTTTTTACCTCCTATATAAATTTGAAATCTATTTTATCTAATACATTATAACATGTCTTTTTTGAAAAATCTACCTATTTATTAAAAATTATGATAAATTTTTGACGAATATTTGCGGTTTTTGCCGCACGGTTTCAATATATCATAACAAAGGTGCTTTTTCAACTGAAAAATCATGCAAGAAAGTCCAACAACTGCATTGGGTCTTCAAGCAAAATTTCCCCACCGCTTTCTATCAGCTCTTCACGGTCGCGGAAGCCCCATAAAACGCCCACAGTTTTGGCACCCGCTCCCCGACCCGTTTGCATATCGGTGGCGGTATCCCCGATGTAAAGGCATTCTTCGGGGCGAACACCAAGCTCGTCCATCAGCGCAAGCAACGCCGTGGGGTCGGGTTTGATGGGTACACCCTCCCGCTGACCGTAGCAACGATCAAAGGCGCCGTCACCGAAGATGGCGTCGATCACGGCGCAGGTGGGCAGGTGAGGTTTATTGGACAGTACGGCGGTTTTGATATTGCGGCATTTTAATTCTGCCAATAAATTCAAAATGCCGTCATAGGGTGCGGTCAGGTATAAGGGTTCTTTTTCGTAAGACTCGGTATAGTCTGTAAAAGCGGCGTCCAAAACAGCGGGGTCCCCTTGGGTCTCGGCAAACATCCGCTCCAGCAATACCCGTGCGCCGTTGCCTACCAGGTAGCGGTAACGCTCCCGAGGGATGGCGGGCAGACCGAACTTTTTCAGGGTTTGGTTAGCGTAATGGGAAATGGTCGACAGAGTGTCTAACAGGGTTCCGTCCAAATCAAAAATACAAGCACGAATCATTCGTATCACTCCTTGGTTTCATTATAAAATCGGCGAACGATTTAGATGCCAATCTTTTTAGTTAAATTTGTCTTATAGCTGACCGAAGGTCAATTTAGCTACGAAGTAATTTAGCGTGCAAAGCACATTTAGCTCGCCGTCAGGCGAATTTAGCTGAATTCATCTTTGATGAATTCATTATACCACACGGGTCGAATTTTGACAATAAAAAAGAGCGGATTTCTCCGCTCAGCCAAATACCCGCTTCAACTTTTCCAAAGCCCCTTTTTCGATGCGGGACACATAGGAACGGGAAACCCCCAGCATCCCTGCCACTTCCCGCTGGGTCTTGACCGCCGTTCCCCCCAGGCCGTAGCGGTGGCGCAGCACCACCCGTTCCCGATTTTTCAGTGTGCTTTCCAAAAACCGATAAAGGCGGCTGATTTGAATCTTCCGTTCCACCTGTTCGCAAACATCGTCCTCCTCGCTTCCCAAAATGTCCATCAGGCAAAGCTCTCCCCCCTCGCTGTCCACCCCGATGGGTTCCTGGAGCGAGGTCTCGTTCTGCCGTTTCTTTCCCGCACGGATGGTCATTAAAATCTCGTTTTCGATGCACCTTGCCGCATAGGTCACCAAACGGATCTGACGTTCGGGATTGAAACTTGCCACCGCCTTCATCAGCCCGATGGTGCCGATGGAGATATAATCGTCCATTTCGGTCGTGTTTTGCGCGTACTTCTTGACAATGTGTACCACCAACCGCAGGTTGTGCTCGATCAGGATGTTCCCCGCCGTTTCGTCCCCGTTGCGGTAGCGGGTCAAAAACTCCCGCTCCTCCGCCGCAGACAACGGTCTGGGAAAAGAGTGTGTGCCGGTGACAAACCCGACCATAAAACGCCCCCTCATTATTAGTACCCTACCAATGTATGACGGGGAGATGCTGATGGTGTCTGTCCGAAACAAAAATAAAAAAACAGCCCGTGGGGGCTGTTTTCAGTGTTTTAACGCCATATGGACAATCTTTTCGCAAAGATCATCGTAGGAGATGCCTGCCGCGGCAGCTTCCTGAGGCAACAAACTGGTGGGGGTCATTCCCGGCAGGGTGTTGGCTTCCAGGCAGTAGCAAGTACCGTCGGCGGTCATGATAAAGTCCATTCTTGCGTAGTCCCGCAGCCGCAGTGCGTCAAAGACGGTCAGGGCAGCGTCCTGCATTGCTTTGCATTCAGCGTCGGTCAGGGGTGCGGGGCAGATTTCGGTGGTCATCCCCGCCTGGTATTTCCGCTGATAATCGTAAAACCCTTCCCGGGGGATGATTTCGATGGGCGGCAGGGGTTTGCCGTCTAACACACCCACCGAGAACTCGCGGCCCACCACTTCCTCCTCTACCAGGACGCAAGACTCGTACTTGGCGGCAAGGGCGATGGCGCGGGTGCGTTCGTCCTCGGTCGCGGCACGGGAAGTACCCACGCTGGAGCCGCAACTGCAGGGCTTGACAAAGCAGGGCAGGGGCAATTCTTCGGGGATGGGGTGCGTCATGTCCAGCTCCAAGCCTTGGGGAGTGCGGATGCCGCGGCCTGCCATCATCTGTTTGGAAATGGCTTTGTTCATCGCCAACAGGCACCCTTCAAACCCGCTTCCCGTATAGCGGACCGAGTAGTTGTCGAAGGTCGCCTGCAACTGTCCGTTCTCCCCCATTGCCCCGTGGAGGGCAACAAAGGTAATATCGGCGCTTTTGCAAAGCTCCAAAACCCCGGGGCCGATGAGGTCGGTCTGTCCCCCGCATTCGGCACGGAGCGCTTCCAGATCCGGCTCGTGTTCGGGGATTTGATAGGAGTAGGCAACGGCGGTACCCGTTTTAAAGGCGGCGTCTTGGGGAGTGGTGATCCCGCGAAAAACGTCTACCAATGCGACCTCGTGGCCGCGGCGAAGCAGGGCGTTGGCGATCAGGCAACCCGAGGACAGTGAAATATCCCGTTCGGGGCTGAAGCCGCCTGCCAAAACAACGATTTTCATTTTGTCATCATCCTTTGTTACAATTTATGCAATAAGAATTCAAAGCATACTTTTTATACGCCGTAAGTAAGGGTCAGTCCTCGGATGGGGCTTCCGGTTCAGGGTAGACAACGGGAACGTTTTTGTACTTTTTACGTTTGATGACGATGCACACTGCCGCAACCAGGGCAGACAGAATCGCCACCAGTTGGGAGATGCGGACGGTGCCCAAAAACAGGCTGTCGGTACGCAGGCCTTCGATCCACGCACGGCCCACACCGTACCACAGGACGTACATCAAAAAGACTTCGCCGTGGAAGCGTTTCCGCTTTTCGTAGTTCCAAAGCAGGAAAAATCCCGCCAAAGTCCACAAGGATTCGTACAAAAAAGTGGGGTGTGCCAAAGTGCCGTTAACGGTCATTCGCCAGGGCAGGTCGGTAGGGATGCCAAAGGCTTCGCCGTTGACGAAGTTCCCCCAGCGGCCGATGCTTTGTCCCAAAATCAGGGCAACACAGCCCATATCAAAGAGGTTGCCCACGTTGAGTTTTTTGATTTTGGCATACACCAGCGCGGTGGCCACGGCGCCGATGACCGCACCGTAGATGGCGATGCCGCCCTTCCAGATATAGAAGATCTCGATGGGGTTGTCCCGATACATTTCGAAGTTAAAAAGAACGTAATAGAGGCGGGCGCAGAGGATGGCAACAGGGGTAGCAAACAGTGCCAGGTCATACACGTTGTCTGCCGAGAGACCCTGGCGTTTGGCACGGACCAACGCCACGCAAACGCCTGCCAAAAGGGCAAGAGCGATAATCAGGCCGTACCAGTAGATGGGTTTGCCGAACAGGGTCAGGGCAACGGGATCGATGGTGAGGTGGATGCCCAGACCGGGGAAACGAACCGAGTTCATCTTATGCCTCCTTTTTGGGGCGGACCACCGACAAAACGGCGCGGTCTGCCGTCAGGTTTTCTTTGAGGTAGGTTGCCGCATCCTCGGCTGTGATCGACTGCAGGACGGGCAGGTATTCCGCCAGGCTGACCCCTTCGAAATAAAAGCGGAGTTGCTGGCTTGCCACGTTGTCTACGTGGTTAAAGAGCTTGATAAAGGAGCCGTAAGCGTTTTTCTTCGTCCGTTGGAAGTCGGCTTCAAAGGCGGCTGAATCGGGCAGGGTTTGCGCCGTTTCCAGCAAGCGGCGGCAGACCTCTTCGGGGTTGTCGCTTTCGGCGGTAAAGAGGTTGCAGAAATAGGACGGCTGTGCCATAATCTCGCCGTCAATGACGTCGTTGACCAAGCCTTCCTCGTACAAAGACTGATAGAGTTCCGAGCTTTCCCCCACCAGCAGTTGGGATGCCAAGGAGGCGATCAGCCGTTTCCGAAGCAGTTCTTTCCCGTCCGTTTCGGGGGTGTCTTTAAAGCCCAACTGGAACAAGGGCATGGACACTGCCAGTTCTGCTTCCACCTTATGGCTGCAAACGGCGTCCGGCTCGTCGGGGAAGGTCTGGGGAATGGGATCGCGGCCTTCGGTGCGAAGCATTTCGTCCACGATGTCCCCCACGGCGGCGGGGTCTACATCCCCTGCCACCACCAGCACCATATTGGCGGGATGGTAAAAGGATTCGTGACAACGATACAACAGTTCGGGGGTGATTTCGGCAATGGACTCCACCGTTCCCGCAATGTCGATGCGGACAGGGTGGTTGTGATAGAGTCCCTGGAGGCAGTTGAAGTAGCAGACCCATTCGGGGTCGTCATCGTACATGCGGATCTCCTGACCGATGATCCCCTGTTCTTTTTGTACGTTTTTGTCGGTATAATGGGGCGTTTGGACAAAATCCAGCAGGGTGCGCAGGTTTTCCTCGAACGCCGACGTGCAGGAAAAGAGGTAGGCGGTCATATCAAAGTTGGTATATGCGTTGGCATTGGCGCCCGTTTTGGAAAACCGCTCGAAGGCGTCGGTGCCGTCGGGTTCCTCGAACATTTTATGCTCTAAAAAATGGGCGATGCCGTCGGGCAGAACCGTCTCCTCCGTATCTCCCGCAAAGGTCATTTGGCGGTTGACCGAGCCGAAATGGGTGGCAAAGACGGCATAGGTTTCGGCATGACCTTTTTGGGGGAACACAAAGACGGGCAACCCTTTTTGGCTGACACCGCTGTATAAGGTTTCTCCCACATCGGGAAGGGTCTGTTTTTGAAATTCCATTGTCACGCCTCCTTCCCCGTTAAGAAATAGACCGTTTGCAGACGGACGTCACGGAACGCTGCGGTGACTTCTTCTGCGGTAACGGCTTCGATCTTGGCAATGCGTTCTTCCGGGTCGGTAAGGGTATCGGTCAGGACGTTCCCGTGGACCCAGGCAACATACTGGGCGGGGTTGTCCCGCAGTCCCCGCAGCGCGCCGATCATGGCTTGTTTTGCAGAGAAAAGCTCTTCTTGGGTCACGTTCCCCTCCTGCATTGCCGACAGTTGGGTCAGAATCTCGTCACGGGCGGCTTCGAACTTGTCGAACTCGATCCCGGCGCTGACCATCATAACGCCTTTGAAGCGGTCGGTACGGGAGTAAGCATAGTACGCCAAACTCCGCTTTTCACGGACGTTTTTAAAGAGCTTGGAATGTGCCCCTGCGCCGAACACGCTGTTGGCAACGGTCATGGCAACCGAGCGGGGGTCGGACGCGCCGATGCCCGTGGTAAAGCCCATCACCAGTTTGCCCTGGGTGACGTCCATTCGCTCGGTCACCTCTTTGACCTCCTTGCGGGGGGTGAAAAGGTCGCCGATGGGATAGGGACGGTCCTGGGGGCGAAGGGCCGAAAAGAGGTCGATGATGGGACGGATGTCGGCACGACCCGTAACGAAAATGGTTACGGGGCACTGCAGCATCCGGTGGTAAGCGGTCATTAAGTCCTGAGGGGTGATGCCGTCCACGGCATCGGGGTCGCCCCCGCCCGAAACGGCGTAGGTGTCCCCGTCAAACATTTCCTCGGTGCAACGGTCAAGGGCATAACTGCGCTTGTCATTGATCCGCGCCAGTAAGGATTCTTTCAGGGATTTTTGTTCCTGACGGATGTATTCTTCCGAGAAATTGCCGTCGATCAGGAAGGGGTCCAGCACCAGATCGTGCAAAACGCGGGCGGTCTTTTCCACCAAGGAGCTTTCCTCGGGCACGAACTCGTCTGCGATACAGGATGCGGTGAAAGTGAGTTGTTGGTCGTTCCCCGCTTTGGCGACATAGCCGCCTACGTTGGCGCCGTAAAGTTCTTCTAAGTAACGGTTTAACGCCAGCGTTTTGGGGAGGGGTCTGCTCCCCCGCAGAAGAATCTCCACCAGCAGGGCATTGACGGTGGCGTTTTCCGCCGTCAGGGGTTGGTGGAAGGACAGGCGGAGGGAGACCGTCTTAAAATGATCAAAGGGTAAATGGAACAGTTTTACACCCGGTGCAACGGTATACGTCTGCATAAGGTCATACCTCCATAATGATTGGCAGAATCATGGGTTTGCGCTTGGTTTTTTGGTACAGGTAATCGGAGAGCGCGCCCCGTACCGCGTTACGGATGGCGGTATAGTCGTTCAATCCGCGGCGGTTGGCATTTTCCAAAGCCTCGACAGAGACGGTTTTGATGTCGTCCATCAGGTTCTCGGATTCACGGACATAGACAAACCCGCGGGAGACGATTTCGGGTCCCGAAACCAGGTCGTGGGTTTCGGAAGAAAGGCCCAGGACCAGTACGATCAGACCGTCCTCGGACAGGTGTTTGCGGTCCCGCAGAACGGTACTGCCCACGTCGCCCACACCCAAGCCGTCAACCAGCACACGGCCCGAGGGGACGTTGCCGTTGACTTTGGCGGAACGGCGGTCCAGTTCCAGCACCTTGCCGATATCCAACACAAAGATGTCTTTGGACGACCAGCCCAGCATTTTTGCCAGCTCGGCGTGCTGGAGCAGGTGACGCTGTTCCCCGTGGACGGGGATGAAGTATTTGGGTTTGACCAGCGAGATCATCAGTTTCAGCTCTTCCTGGCTGGCGTGACCCGAAACGTGGACGTCTGCCAGGGACTCGTAGACCACCTGGGCGCCTTTTTTCAGCAGTTCGTTGATCACGCGGGAGACCAGTTTTTCGTTCCCGGGGATGGGACTTGCCGAGATCACGATCAGGTCGTGGGGGCCGATCTCCACCTTGCGGTGTTCGGAGAATGCCATGCGGTAGAGCGCAGACATGGTTTCGCCCTGACTGCCCGTGGTGATGATCACGATTTTGTTGTCGGGGTAACGGCGGATCTGGTCAATGCCGATCAAAACCCCTTCGGGAACGTGGATATAGTCCAGTTCCATGGCAACATTAACGATGTTTTCCATGCTCCGTCCCGAAATGGCAACCTTACGGTCGTAGCGGACGGCAGCATCGAAGATCTGCTGGATACGGTGGATGTTGGATGCAAAGGTCGCCACGATGATGCGGCGGTCTTCGGCGATGCGGAAGAACTCCTCAAAGCTCTTGCCCACCGTTCTTTCGGACATGGAATACCCGCTCCGCTCGGCATTGGTACTGTCGGAAAGAAGCGCCAAAACGCCCTTCTTCCCCAACTGTGCCAAACGGCCCAGGTCGATCATGTCGCCGTCAATGGGGGTACAGTCGATTTTAAAGTCGCCGGTATGGACCACAATACCCACCGGGGTATGTATGGCCAAAGCGGTAGCGTCGGGGATGCTGTGGTTGGAGTGGATAAACTCCACCGAGAAGGCGCCGACCTTGATGGTCTGACCTGCATTGATGTTGCGCAGGTCGCCGTCGACACCGTGCTCTTTTAAGCGGTTTGCCACGATGCCCAATGCCAATCGGGTGCCGTAAACAGGAACATGGAGTTCCTTTAAGACGTAGGGCAGACTGCCGATATGGTCCTCGTGGGCGTGGGTCAGAACGATGGCACGGACACGGTCTGCGTTTTTCTGCAGATAGGTGATGTCGGGGATCACGATGTCGATGCCCAGCATCTCGTCCTCGGGGAACGCCATACCGCAGTCCACCAGCAGAATATCGTTGCCGTATTCAAACACGGTCATATTCTTGCCGATCTCGTTCAACCCGCCTAAGGGAATAATTTTCAGTTTTTGTTTTCTTGCCACGAAATAACCTCCATCAGTTGTTGTTCTATTCTGACACATTCCTCGCTGAATGTGCTTAGTCCATAGTAAATCAATTTATTATAACAAATAAAACCAATTCCGTCAAGATTAGGATGTCCTCATCCCCGCCGAATATGCAAAAAAGACAAGCGCTTACACACTTGTCTTTCGAAAGCATCTTTTAAACGTGTAGATCCAGTTGCAGCTGCGGCAGGCTTCACCAAAAGTCAGCCCCGTAGCGGCGTAGCAAAGAACCGGTACGGTCGCGGCGGTCTTGGTTGCCAGATAGCAAAGGACAACGTTCGCCGCGGTCATCCAGACCGTCTCCCAAAGGGTGACGGTGGGGTGCTGTTCCTGCATGATGCCCACCACGATGTTATGCATAAAGTAGATGGCGTAGGTCAGGGGGACTACAGGGAATCGCTCCAGCACCTTGCAGGGGCGGTTACAGGTTTGCTTAAAGAGCAAAAAGAGACAGGCGGCAAGTAGTACCTCCAACCCCGCGGATTGGGTCTGAAACCGCGCATCGTACCCGCCCGAAGCGGTCGATGCAAAGGCAGTGCCGACGGTGATGACTCCAAGGAGCGCAACGGCGCCCGAAACCAACACCCCGTTGGGGATACGGCGTTTGCTCCTGCCCAGGTAGTAGCCCAAGATAAAGGTGGCAAGGTGCCCGTCGAAGAAGGTCAGCTTGTTTAACAGGTCGATGTTTAAGTAGGTCGCGGACCACCGGGGGAAGAAGGCGGTCAGCACCGCTTTTAAGGTAATCAGGCCGATGATGCCCAAGACGAGCTGATGCCCCTTTCGGTCCAGGTTTTTAAGGGCTGCGTTTAACACGGGGGAAAGGACATAGAGTGCCGCCAGAGTGTACATATACCAAAAGTGGATCCAGGCGGGTTGGTGCAGAGCGGGAAGGAGTCGGTTAAAGAACTGCGCCGCGGTGGTTTCCCCCCAACGGTACATCAGGTACAAAACCACCACTACCGTCCAGAACAAAAGAGGCACCAAGAGACGGGGCAGGCGTTTTTTCAAAAGCAGGGAGACGTCTGCCGTCCGCTCCCCCGAAAGGAGGAGATACCCCGACATCATCATAAAAAGGGGTACGGCGGTAAAGGATAACGAGGTCAGCAGGTTTAAGACCTGCCACTCCCCGTTGATACCCCCCCGCAGAGGTTGCGCCGCAACGTGCATAAAGACCACGCCCAAAGCGGCGACGATCCGCAGAATATCAAAATAGTAAAGGTGTTTCCTCTCGCTCATAAAAAACCTCACAAGCAGTACTTTCCTTTATATTAGCATAAACCCTCCCCTGTTGCAAGTGGGAAAAAACTTTTAACAAAATCAGAAAAATGGTTGACGGGTCTGAAAAACTGTGCTATAATAGGTCCTGTTCTACGGTTGGAGAGGTGTCCGAGCGGTTTAAGGAGCCGGTCTTGAAAACCGGTGACTCGAAAGAGCCGTGGGTTCGAATCCCACCTTCTCCGCCATTTTTATTCGGCGGAGACAATAAACGGAATAATAACATATTTTCGGTATACGGAGAAGTACTCAAGAGGCCGAAGAGGCGCCCCTGCTAAGGGTGTAGGTCGGGAAACCGGCGCGAGGGTTCAAATCCCTCCTTCTCCGCCAAAAAAGTAAGCACCCATTTCGGGTGCTTATTTTTTTGCTGGAGGGATTTGAAGCCGAGCGGCGAAGGCGCGAGGGAACCGAGCCCGAGCGCGTCCGGTGGACGATACAGCGAGGGCGCAGGGTTGTGCCGCAACAAGGCGAAATGAGCCGCAACTGTAGGCGAAATTGAGCTGCTGTTGCACCATTTTGTTTAAGATGGTCATCGCCGTCTTCATGTCACCGCCATTTACCGCATTATTATACAACGCCCAACCCGTTGCAGTATTCTTTTTGGAAACAGATCCTTTTTCGACGCTCTTTAGCCAATCTGCAAAAGCCTTAGGATAACCTTCTTTTTCCAACTCTGCCGTAGCTTCTGAAATAGCCGCTTTATCCGTATATACATCATACGAGAACTCGCCATCCGTTACCAACTGTTCGATCGTTGGCAACGCTTCATCAGGAGTCGCTTCAGCTTCCAAAATGGTGCGAACTGTTTGGGATACCTTTTTGCCATCGCTTGACTTTCGGGGCACTTGAACTTCTCGGGATGGTTTTTCACCGGCAGGGATTGCTCCATATTTCTCAATAAGTTCCTCTCGGCTAAGCAGTTCAATGGGTTTCAGGCCTTTTAACGAGTAGTCTTCTTCATTTGAAGTTCCTTGATGATCTCTGTTGCTATCCGTTCCTGCTCCTCGTTCGGTTCCCCTTCCATTGGAGCGATAATCCGCAGGAACTCGCTCGTACGCATCCCCAAACTCCTGCAAAGTATCGATAATTCGCAACGTTTCTCCGTTCCAGGTTTCATGCCTTGCTTCATCATAAATCCACTCCTTAATCTCTACAAGATTTTCTTCATACTCCTCCGTCAACTCTATAACTCGACTTATTCTTGGATTTTCAAAACCACCATCCGTGAAAACAAGTTTTTGTCCGACATCTACAACATATCCTCCATCCACTGTTTTTCTTGCATTATACCCTAATTTTGTAATTTCTGCAAGCTTTCTCCAAAAAGTAGCCTGTTCCGTCTTTGTCAAAACATCGTTCTCCACTACCCATCTTGTGCCTTCGGTGGAATTTCCTTCGTTTTTCTCAGTGAGGCTTTTATCGGTACTGTCTTTGAGGGAAAAACTTTTTTATTTTCCTCTTGACTTTTGGCGGAAGTTTGTGGTATGCTTTCTTTGGGTGAGGATGTGTCCGACTTGACGGACTGC